>CALELH010000673.1 GCA_937902595.1 uncultured Myxococcales bacterium | reverse complement strand
TGGGGGGGGGGAGGAGTCGTACGGCACCGCCCTATTGGGTCCCCACTCGACGTAAGCGATCGGGGATCCTTACTCTTTTGACCCCGATTAGCGTGGTTTGGATGCAAAAAATTGGCGGTTAGCGAGAGGGAGAGCGGCGTTCCAGATACGGTTTAGCCTCAAATTACGGGTGATTAGGGTCCGTAGTTCTACGCAATGAGGCGTCGCTACTTCATCCCGCGAAGGCGCTCTCTGATCTCACCAGTTAGGGTGCGGAGGTCAGGGTCATCAGCGAGAGACTCGGCCTTACGGATGGACTCGAGGGCAGCAGACTTTCGGGACAACGCCTCTTCTGCTTGGGCACGGAAAACCCATCCTGGCGCGAAATCGGGGAGCCGAGTAGTCAGCATCTCAAAGAGCGTAAAGGCGCCTTTGATATCGTCTCGCTCAACGCGAATCGTAGCCCACGCGATATAGCCCTCCGGCCGATCTGGGTCGTAATGAATCGCCTGCTCTAGAACAGCCTCGGCTTCATTGAGCTCGCCTCGGTCGAGGTGCTTATTTGCCAGATAGATGAGCAGGCTGCCCTCAAGATGTTTCTCGTCGTCAGAGTCGTCGGCCTCGCAACGCCCATCGAGTTTTACTTCGAGGTTTGCAGCGCCGACCTTCTTAACGTTCACCCAGACCGGTTTGAGCTGAAGGACTGGGTCGAGATAGTCGATCTCATCGATCTCATGTAGTTCGAAACCTGCATCTCTGTTCAGACTGTTGAAGGCCTCGGGCGGGTATACGCGAATGTTGAGCGTGTCATTGTTGGCCATCATCCGCTCCGGACCAACCCAGAACTGATATCGATACCAACCGCCAGGCTTCAGAACTCGGTTGACCTCCTGAAAGTAAGACGCGACGACCTCTGGAGGGAGGTGGGGTAGCACTGAGTAAGAGAGGACGAGATCGAAGCTCTCGTCTTCATAGTCGCCGAGGTCTGTACCATTGTTGGCGCTAAAGCTGAGATTCGCTACGGAGGAGTGCAGGACTTCTGCTTGCTTGATCATCTCTCCTGACACGTCTACGCCGACAACCTCTGCGAAGTGCTTGGCCAGCGGTGCGGTCATTCGGCCAATCCCGCAACCCAGGTCGAGGACTCGTGAGGACTTCGCCGCTCGGTCGCCCAGGCCCTGCAGGAACGCGTTAGCGTCATGTTCTGCTGATTCCTGGTAGCTCGCTTCGTCAGCCTCTTCGGTCGCGGCGACCCAGTACAAAGGATCGACCTTTGCTCGACGATCCCAGTCGCGCTTCATCTTCTCGCGGATGTCCATAACAGACCTCCTCCTTACCAAAATCTATCCTACACTCGGCCACATCGACGCACACAAGTCCAGCAAATGCGACAAAGAGGTGTGCTCAGCACAACCACGGGTTAACATGGGCACAAGCTATCATCTTGGGCCTTGTCTCCAATTGTCCGAACACACTCCAGAGATGCCGAAGGACGCCGAAGAGTCGCAGAAAGCGTCCACTAAAGAGTGTGCTGTGGGCGACGGGAGTGGCTCAGCGATGGTCTTCGCTGTCGCCGCCACGATCTTGTCGATGGAGTGTGCACCAGGATCTCTCTGGCTGGACACTGGTGAGTTTGGTGCCGTGAGCGCGCGGCTCAGCATCTCCCACCCTCCTGGTCACCCTCTACACGCTCTCTTGACCAAGGCCACTCAGCTCTTCTTACCGATCGGTGACCTTGGCTTCCGAAGTAATCTGCTCAGCGTCGTCTGTGTTGCGGGCGCCTTGTCCGTGTTCTATGGCCTCCTTCGGACTCTAGCGCCTCGAAATCATCCGCTGGTCCACGCTGTCTTCGCCCTAACGCCGCTGCTGTTCACGCCCGTTTATGAGCAGGAGGTTCGTGCCGAGGTCTACGCTCTCCAATTACTATTGAGCGTCGCCCTAGCGCTGATCTCTTGGCGAGTTTCTGAGGGAGAGGACCGGCGCTGGCTGCCTCTCCTCGCCCTCGTGTTCGGTTTGGCTGGTTGTAACCACAGCTTCATTGGCTTGTACTGGATTCCATTCGCGCTCTTCGCGATGTGGCGAGGTGAATCTAAGAGACGTGAGATCATGGCAGCCTCCGTCTCTGGAGCCTTTGCCCTCGCTTTATATGCGTACTTACCCCTCAGGGCTCTGTCTGGCGGTGAAGTCGGCTGGGGGTCTCCTGACACCTACGCTCGTTTTATCGACACGGTTACGGGCAGAGCCTGGATGCACAATCTTCTTCCAGGGGATCAGGCGCCCGGCGTCATCGACTCCATAAGCTTGCTGGCAGGTTATGTGATTCAACACTATGGGGTCGCGCTGGGGGTCGTGTCGCTGTGCATGATCGCATTCGCTGTCCCCGCTTGGGTGCGAGAACGGCGTGGAGTGGTCCTCACCGTCTTCATCGCTGCTGGGCTACCTTTCATTCTGAGGCTCGGCAACGAGGTCGATCTCTCAAACCCCGATCTAGGTGGCTACCTCGCCTGTGGTCTCCTCGCAATGGCCGGGCTGACCGCGCTCGCCTATGAAGATCTGTCCGAAAGGTACAGTAAAGTGCTGATAGCCCTGCTGGTGGTGTCGATTTCGATTCAGAGCGCTCTCGCTCTCCATCGCGTCGACCCCAGTGGGGATCGCTCAAGTGAACGTTATGTCCGAGCGCTCTTGGCTGAGGCGCCCATAGATGGAGTGCTTATCACGAGCGATTATTCGACAACGTTTACGGCTTGGGCTCTGCGGGCTTTCGAGGGGGCGCGACCTGATCTGGGGCTGCTTTATCGCGGGCAGGTTCATCAAGAGTGGCATCGGAAACGCGCCGCGTCTGCGTTGCCCAGGCTCGGCGCTCGGTTGAAAAGTTATCCTGCGTCATTCATGGCGCAGGACGTACGCTGGGAGCTCGGCGTTAAGTTGGACTCATTAGGAGCGCTGAGATCTCGTTTGGTCCCGGTAGGCTTGTCGTTAGCCGCCGACGGAGCGCTGCCTAGCGCTGACCAATATGCAGCCGCCTTCCGCGTCTTTGAACAGGCAGGGTTCGCAGGTCGTCGCTTTCGGGCGTTGATGCATGTGCACTATGTGGAGCAGCTTCGTCATATTGGGGCTCCCGCCGATCTCATTGATTGGCATCTTAGGGCGCTCGCTCAGGTGGCTCCCGACGACCCCGTAACAAAGACCCTATTAGGGCGATGACATAGCCTGAATCGATTGGCATTTAAGTGAATAGGGTGGTATCTCAATCTCACCGGCTTATGAGGTCGGCGATGCTCCCAGCACAAGGGGT
>CALELH010000672.1 GCA_937902595.1 uncultured Myxococcales bacterium | reverse complement strand
CTTAGCCGCCTCTTCTGCCTTCGCTGCGGCCTTCTTCGCCGCCTCTGCTGCCTCCTTGGCTGCCTCTTCCTTAGTCTTAATCTTGCCCTCGTCGATGAGCTGAACCGTCTCGATCAACGCATCCTCAGGCAGCTCAATCTTAAAGAAATAGAAGTACTTACGACCTGTCTTCTTCGACCCCTGATCGACCACACGAACGTGCTGACGCTTTAGAGTGACGAGGGACATGTTCTCGGGGCGCTCTTTGCCTGAGATCTTCCAAGCCAGGGTGTCTAGCTTGAGGGTGATCGCGTACAGCCCTGCGCGCTGACTTCGAAGCTGATACTGAGGGTCCTTCTTGTTTGGCCGATCGATCTCCGCCTCAGCAGACAACACGAAAACCTGCCTCTTCTCATCGTAGACACCGCTCTCGACAAGCTCTGCCTTTACCTTCTCGAATCGAGGAGTAAATGACTTCTTGAAAGCGAAGAAGCTGGCGATCTCCGCCTTTCCCTTAAGCTTACCTCTTAGCTTTCGGGGGATTCTCAGCTTGATCGCTGACTTGAAGGCCTTTGATGCCTCCTCGAACTTAGCCCCACGCAGGTAATTATCACCATTCATCATCAACAAGCTCGCCAATGACTGGTGCGCCTCGCTCTTCTTGTTGAGCTTAATCGCCTTACGGAAGAACTCTTCGGCCTTGGCGGGCTGTGAACCCATGATCGCCTCGGCTCGCTTTCGGTAGTTCGTCTCCAGAGCTGGATTGAGAACACCCGCATAGTCCTTGGCGAACTTCTCGTTCTCCATAATCTTCATGAGCATCTTGGCTTCATCACCAAGCTTGCCCTGACGGGAGTACGCGTCCGCTACGCCCCACATCGCGTTGTAATCACTTGAGTCAATCTTGAGGGCTTCGTTGAAGTTCTTGAGAGCTTCCTCATAGTTTTGAGTTCGAGCAGCCTTACGCCCCTCGCGGATGAAATCATCTTTCCCCGCCTCACATCCCGTGAGGAGGAGCGCCGACGCGAAGACAGCAATAAACAAAACTTGGATAATGGACCTCATGGTTACCTCGTTGGGCGGTTGCCAAGAACAAATGAACAAAGGCTATACGATCACGACCGAAGTGGGTCAAGCACGCCAAGGCCGGAAAAGACACAAGTTAGTCGAGACTGAACTCAAGACCCTGCGCCACATTCCGTACAACGTCCTCCCTAAATAAGGTGGAAAGTCGTGAACGGTGGTCTAGAAAAAATTCTCTCCAACGGTCGGCGGGCTGAGTGAAGAGACATTCCTGCTCCAGCCAGCAAACGAGCCCCAGATATTGAGCAGTTAGGGGCAGCGCGTCGCCGACGATCCCCATGGGCCCACCGCCATCTAAACGCTCACGAAAATATAAGAGAGTTTCGTATGCTGACCGAGGAATCGGTCGAAAAATCGTCACTAAGGGAATCACTGTCTCCAGCGAAACAGTAGACGCTTCCTGGGCCGTAAGCGTACGACCCAATCCGTGAATCAGTGATGCCCAGACTTGGTTTCGGATACTTTTTGGCGACCATGAGGCGCCCTGCCCAACTCGCGCCATTACAAGCGCCGCTCGGAGTCCAATATCACCGAGCTCGTTCATATGTCCCGGCCATGCACTCACGGACGGGAGCGCCCCCCCTCGGGAGATGACTTCTGTGACACGGTCAGACCAACGGAGAGTGGTCAGCTGACGCTCGGGCACCGTGGGCTCATCCAAGAGAGCCATTAAGCCCACTCGACCGGCCTCCATAAGGAGTCCGTGCTTGGCGTGACCTTGGCGAGCATTGATGACGTACATTCCGTCGAGAACCCTTGCGTGAGCACCCAACATTCGACGCTTGAAATATCCAAGCGGTGCGTTGGAAGCATCACTGGTGTCGACGTCAATTACCGAACCTGCCGAACAGATCTGTAAGCTCGTGCTACTGGGCTCGGTCCACAAGTCATAGGGTAAGGTAGACATCTCTTGGAGAGCGCTCAGCTCCAGAGACGCCCAGGCATCATCAACGCAGCGACAGCTTCCAAGAATCACGAAACGAATGGATGTTGGCTAGTCAATCAACTCTTCCTCACCATCTTCCAAAAGCGGATCGAGGAGCTTTTCATCCAGATCGTCCAAGTTTACCTCCTCCTCTGCTTCGTCATCCTCCTTGAAGAGGCGAAGAGTCGACTCCCCAAGACCTACGGCTAGATAGACCAGCATTAAGGAGAGGATCGCGACGGATGGCCCCGTCTGATAGGCCAAGAAAATGAGGCCTCCAAAGAAAGCCATCAAACCGGCAAACAGAGGAATGGTCATCTTCGTAGCTTTGAAGGTTCTGAAACGAACATTTGAGACCATGAGGATCCCAAGGCAGACCATAATGACAGGAACCCACCAGTGTTCAGCCGCCGGTAGATACCCTGTTCGAAGACTCGTGATGATCATCGCCACCAAAAGGCCTGCTGCTGCGGGGATAGGCAATCCGAGAAAATAGTCACTTGGGCCCGAGGATGCTGCGGCCATAACGTTAAAGCGGGCCAAGCGGACTGTGCCCGCGGCGCAGTACAAGAAACACGCGATCAGCCCTGGCGTACCAAATGAATGTAGGCTCCAGTGCCAAGCAATAAGGGCCGGAGCGACACCGAAAGAGATCACATCAGCCAAGGAGTCCATTTGGACACCAAAGGCGGATTGCGTCCGAGTCAGCCGAGCGACTCGACCGTCGACCGAGTCAAAGATCATCCCAAACAAGACTGCGATACATGCACGATATAGAGCTTGGTGGGCGTTTTCACCGGTCGCACTGGCAGCGCTTACGGCCGCATAGAACCCACAAAAAATGGAGCTCACGGTGAACAGGTTGGGTAAAATAAACGCCGCTTTTCGAAGATCGAAGCGCCGCCGTTTTGGTAATCTAAGCTTCATAGGAAGACATGATAATACAGACCCGCTCAACGATCGAAGATTCGTTCGATCCGAATGCCTGAAGACGAGAGCGCGAACCGTTCTTGACACTAGGACCGGCTGAAAACTACCCTCGCGTGGTACGTCATGAGTCGCGCTTGACGACTCATGACCAAGATCCTCAGGAGGCTACAAGAAAAATGGACAGGGCTCGACTGTGCATGACCATCGTGTTGATGGGGATCACCTTGGTGACACCATCCTTCGCGTTCGACCACGATCCCGCGCTTCATCGGCTCTGTTTCCGCACAGGAATGGTTCCCGAGAGCCCATGTGGATCATCTCCTCAGCCAGATACTGCCGCGTTCAGCGGTATTACTCGAGAATACGCTCTAGCGCTGGCACCGACGCTCTTGGCCCCTGCTGAGACAATGGGAATCAATGGTTTCCAATTTGATCTGCAGTTTTCGGTCACATCGATTAACGCAGCTAAGGATTATTGGCAGCTTGGTATCGAGGACACTCGACCACCAGACGCCTTCTTAGTTTCCCGTATCGGTGTGAGGAAGGGTCTGCCGGGCAGCTTCGAGATTGGAATGAATACGTCCTATCTCATCGAAAGCGAGCTTTGGGTGTTCGGCACAATGCTTAAATGGGCGCTCCACGAAGGTATGGATGTGGTCCCGCTGGATCTAGCTGTTCGAGGTACATACTCACAGATGATCGGCTCGCCACAATTGGACATCTCAATGGTCGGTCTCGACGTTGTTATGAGTAAGTCTTTCGGCGTCGCTGGCGTTGTAAACATCGCCCCATTCGTAGCGTATTCACCAGTCTGGTCTACCGCCGGAAGCCAAGTAATCGACGGTACCCCCGGTACAATCGATAGCCCTAGCGGCGACTTCATTTTTCCTGAAGAAACCCAGCTGGTTCATCGACTCACCGTAGGGAGCCGTTTCATCATGGGGATGTTTAATCTGACTGGCGAAGCGGTGTTGACTCCCGAGCAGCAGACATATTCCACCAATCTGGGCATCGACTTCTAAGAGAGGAGTCATCGTCACAGCGCCGTGCTGGGCGAGTCCCCATTAGTCCTGAGACTTCTCTTTGGACCTGTATTGGGCCAATTCAGCTTCAAGACGTTCCACCCTGAGCGTGAGCTCCTCGAGCTGCGCAGGTAGGTCCATACGACCAACGGCGATACGCGCCCGCTCGTCCAGTTTCTTTTGAAGTTCTTCAATCGCTAACGTGTTTTGCTCGACCCAAGAATAAAACTGCTCTCGAGTCTCGGTCGCCCGCTCCTCACCAGTCTTAATCAGCTTATTGACCGACTCTTCAACGCTTACTCTGATCGTATTCACAGGCTCCGTGAAGGCCTTTTGAATCTTCTCTCCCTTATTGCTGATGAGCTTCTTTAGGGATGCGACCGAGTCACCTAGGCGGCCCTTACGCTCCTGATCAACCAAGATCTGAGCGAGCGTCACGCGGGTAATGTCTTCCTTCGATTCATTATCAATAATTCGAAGCTCTTCACCCGCATCAATCATGTCCGCGATCTCATCGAGCTTGATGTAGCGACTGGCCGTCGTATCGTATAGCTTTCGATTCGCGTACCGCTTAATTAGACGAAGTGAACTCATTCATGCACCAGCTGATTATTGGACGCGTTAGCACCGCGTTTTCGGATGGAAGATCGTTAGGTGACGGCCACTTGTCAACCTCGTTCAATACCGACACACCGTCTCGACTTGCCCAACCCGCCTCAAAGTGCCACGATCAAGCACCGAGTTTGGCCCAGATGTCACCATCTCAAAGGGAGAGATATGGCCCACTCTGATGACCACGATAAATCAGCTCCAGCAGCCGGCAAGGTGCCAACGGACCCGGCTGTCGATAATGAAGAAGTTCATTCATCCGCGACCTTGGACTTTGATCAACTGACCACCAGTAATACTGGGATACCGAAGCTCGTGCCGCCGCCGCCAAGCGCGGACGCGATCACTCATATCTCGTCGAATCACGATGAAGGTGTACCGACTAGAAGTCCATTCGAAGAGCCTGCATCATCGCCAATGGAGCGCGTCACATTCTCCAATCTCGAGGCGCTTGTTCCCGAGCGAGTCGCAGCACCACCTCCAGAGGAGCCAGTCGCGAAGCCCGTTGAGCGTCGAACAACGATTCATGACATAAAGCCACCGAGCGCCCGTCGGTTCTTCGGGGTTTTCGCGGGAGCGTTAGTTCTTGGGGCCGTCCTGTTCTTCGGCATGCGAATCGAATGGGACTTTGGCCTCGTACAATCCGACCCGGGCTTGGCGATGAATGTAGCGCTGGGTCTCCAGCCCAAACCGCAACCGGTCGTACCAAAACCTAAGGCCGTCGTGAGAACAGAGAGCATAACGGGGGAACTCAGGGCTCTAGATGTGACGCTGGAGCGCGCTGGTCCAGGCTCCAATAAAGGGGCCCTAATTCTACGTGGACGGCTAGAGAACGCGACCAATCGGATTCAAAGTAAGGTGATGCTTAGAGCTAGCCTGGTCACCGCAGACGGGCTTGCCCTTGAGAGCAAGCGGGGCTTCTGTTGCACGATGGAGGACGCCCCTAAGAAAGAGATGCAAGAAAAGGAACAGATCAGCCTGAAGCCGGGCGACGTCAAATATTTCTCCTTCGTCTTTAAGAGAAAGGGTCGCCGTCCCGCAAACATCAAGCCCAAGGTGGAAATCGCCTTCTCGGAAGCTGAGCGAATCAGGTGACCGACTCCCTCTCCGCAGACGCCGCGGCTCGATTTTTGAGGCGTCTCGCTTCCGTACCTGAACAAGAAATGCGTGTAGCGCTGTGGCGAGAGGTCTTTGCGAATGAGCATCCAGACCAGGTACTCGACAAAGTTCAGTTGCTCATGGAGCACTCAAGGTCAGGACGAACCGATTGGCGCGCCGGTTTGCTGGCCCTATCAAGATACCTCTCAGAAGATCGTGACCGAGCGCGCCGTGTTTTACTCCCAGCGGCCGTGATCGCCGGAGACGCGGAGATCATCTCACTCGTCGTCGATGAACCTCCGGTCAAAGAAGCACACAGCGACGAACTCACGGCCCCTCTCCTGAATTCGGAGAGAGAGATCACGCTAGGCGAACGACGAACCTGGGCACGCAAACCAGACCGTGACCAAATTGGTCGCCTCGTCCTGGATCCAGACCCAATCGTCATTAGGCATCTATTGCAGAACCCGCGACTCATTGAGCTTGATGTACTCCGAATCGCGAGCCGAAGACCCGTAAGTTCAGAGGTCCTGCTCGAGGTATTTCAGTCCAAGAAGTGGAGTAAACGACGCCAAGTACAGCTGTCGCTCATACAGAACCCTTACACGCCGACTCAAGTGGGGCTCTCCCTCGTTGATCTATGCGACGAAGATGGGCTGAGGGAGGTGGTCCAGGCGCGATCGATACATAAGGTGATCGTCGGCCGAGCCACTGAGAGGTTGCGCTCGCAGCTCCAAGACGCAACGGAACCGATGGTGCTCGACGTCGATGAATGGACCGAGGGGCTGCTAGAGAGGAGGGGTCTGTCTAAAGAAGATGAAGGGGATGACGACGAATAGAGATCAAACCTCGTTCTTCTCTTCTTCCGTGACAACCTCAGATGTCGTCGACGGCTCCTCCGCTGCCACATGTTTGACGCGAACAGCATCCGGCTGAACCTCAGTCTCGTCCTTATCAAAGGATTTCTTAAAGTTCTTGATGCCCTTGCCTAGAGCCTCTCCAAGCTGAGGGATTCGATTGTGTCCAAAGACAACAAGGACGATCACTAGGATGATTATGAGCTCCGCGGGACCGGGCATACCGATGCCAAGAAGTGCTCCAGCTGGATCGAAGATGTTCATAGGGGCTCCAAATAAATAAGTCTATCAGCGTCGATATGGACGTCGACTCATCAACCCGAGAATGATGCGATTTCATTTAGAATAACGCAACTCTACTGACGAGATTTGGTCACCTTCACTGATCGCATCGACGACTGATTGGCCATCCACAACCTGGCCAAAAACAGTGTAGCGACCGTTCAGGTGTGGAGATCGGTCATGGGTTATGAAGAATTGTCCTCCACCCGTGTCCTTGCCCGAGAGGGCCATCCCAACAGTCCCTCGTTCGAAAGGCTGAGGATGAACTTCGCAAGGGATCGTATACCCCGGCCCGCCCCATCCGGTCGCTTTGGGGTCACCTGCTTGGATTATGAACGCTGGCACAACTCTGTGAAAGCTCAGACCATCATAATATTTCCGTTCAGCGAGGCTCGTGAAGTTCTTCACTGTTTCACGAGCGTCAGCCAAGTATAACCTGATACGGATGTCCCCTTTGTTGGTCTTCAAGACCGCCTCATTGTATTTCGATCGCTTAACGATTTGAGTATCGGGTTTCTCGACCCCGAAAGACTCTGCGGGTGGCGGTAAGAAGGATCGTCGCCCCGGTAAGAAGGCGGCAGATCTGCCAGCCGCTGTCATCTTATTGCGAATCGCTAGATCGACAGCCTTTAGAGATTGTCGGGCGGTGTGGCGTACTCCCGGGTGACTATCGTTGTTGTGACGATTCAGGATCTCGTGACTCTCTTCTGCTTTGAGTTGGCCAAATGCAGAGAAGATTGATTGGACCGTCTCGAAGTGTCGACGCTCATAGAAGCGCTGATATGCCTCCATTAAGACAGGCACGAGCTCCTTGAGCTGCAGCCGCGCCCCTACGTCGGCGGCGGTGCCTGCCAAAGCGGCGTTCTGCCCACTCAAAGCACCGATCAAGAGTTTGGATATCTTGGGAGACTTCGCCATCGTCGTAAGAGATTCGAGTACCGCTAGCTTTCCGGCGACATCAAGTCGGGGATACATGCGTGTGAGCATGGCCAGTCGAGCCGCTTGCTTTAGACCCGTGGTCACTCTGACCATCCAGCGGTTTCGCCGAGAAGTTGGGTAGAGGGAGGTCCCGCAGGATTCGGTGAGCTTAGGCCTGCCACGCCTACGATCGATCATTGAGGCCGCGGCGCAATTAATGTGCGCTCTAGACAATACAAACTCCTCCGTCGAGCCCGCCAATGTCGCGGCGTAGATCTCCTTTTCAATGGCTGCGGTCTCTTCTGCGGGTGGTAGAGCGGTCAGAGCAGAGACCAGCGTTAAGATCACATTCAGCTGCGCTCCCGTGACCCTAAAGCTCTCGTCTCGAAGTCGATCCCTGAGTTGAGATAGCCGAAGACTGAGCAGCTCAAGGTCCTTGGACTCTAAATCAGCCCTAATGGACGCGATCTGCACCCGCCAGTTTGGGTCATTCATGGCGGACCGTCTGGCTTCAGCGCTGCGCGCTCCAAATCTGCCTAAGGCCCGTGTACAGGGCGCTCGGACGGACGGAGCTGAATCCTTCAGACAAGAGCTCAGGGAGCTCAGTAGGTCTGGCTGATTATTCTTTCGAGCCCGCATCGCGAGATAAGCCCAACCAAACCTTAGGTCCATGGATTGATTGGAGTCGGGAAAAGACTTCCAGACTCGATCAAGGCCCAAAAGTTCGCTCTTGGAACGATGAGCGATGACCGCCATCGCGATTAAAGCGGCAGATCGAACCCCCGGGTTATTGACCTGTGCGAGTCCTGAAAGGGTGCCGACATCGGCTATGCTTCCGAGCTTCGAGATGGCCTCAATGAGGCGTCGCTTCACCTCGACATCAGTCTCTTGTCCAAGACGAGCGGTCAGGGGCGCCGTGCTGGCGTGGGGCGTCTGACCATAAGCAAAGGCTGCCTCTCTCCTCAACGTCGGCGACTCGCTCCCAAGCCGAGACTCGATGAGGCCAAGTAAATCAAGAGACTGAACCCTGCCCATACTTCTCAAAGTCTCTTGGACGACAACGGGGTCCGCGTGAGCTAGTAACGGCCGCCATACTGATCGTTCCTTGCGTCGGGCTGACTCAAGCACCTCGATCTGAGCAAAAGCGATCTCTTGGCTCTTACTCAAAGGCTTTGCGACGCCCAGCTGCGGAATGGGGAACTCCAGGTCCGGGACAGCCTGAGTCTTCGGAGTCTCTTTGTCTCTGGAGTCCTGTTGCCCAGAGGCCTCGACATCTTTGACGGGTTGCTCCGGCAAGTTCTGGGCGGATTGGGGTGATTCGTTTGCGGACGGACCGGCGATGGTCGGTATCGAATCCCCGGTAGGGTTCGCCATCGAAATCGCGTAACCGCAAAGCAAAACGACTGAGCTCAACCATAATTCTCGGATTTTCATGGACTCTCCATCATGCCGCCGAGCTAAACTCTAACCGGGCACAACCGTGATTATCGGTGATCAATGCCGTGTTTCAAAATTCTATTGGATTCCCATTACTGCCGACTCCTGTGCATATGAACTTGCCGGTTTCTGTGACGAGTGATAGGCAGATGAATCAAGTAGCATCTCAGGGAGACCGAGCAAAGATGGGCTTCGCGTTTCGATTTGTAGGTGGTCAGTTTGATGGCGGAGAGTTCCCGCTCAAGCCAAACCGAGAGATCACGATTGGCCGCGGCAGTGAATACGACATGGTCCTTGAAGAGGACATGGTATCTCGTCAGCACGCGCGAGTCTCAACCTACAACGGCGATATCATAATCGTCGATCTGGATAGTACGAACGGGACTCTGGTCAATGGGACGCCGGTCTCGGAGCAGCAGCTCAACATCGGTGACGAGGTTGGTATCGGAACGGTCACGCTGCGCGTCGTAGAAGCCCGAACGCTCAACGCAACCGGCAGCCTACCCAAGACCGATGAAGACGCCACACAGGCAGCCCCAGAGCGTCGAACCCTCCATCGAACAGGTCTTGAGGGCAGGTTTCCTGGAGAAGGCGTCGATATTTCAGCCCTCTTACGCCGACTCTTAGCTTCGGGTAAGCCGGCCTCACTAGCGCTCAAAGACTCAGACGATGTCCGAGTAAAGATCTACATGTCCGATGGACAGTTTTGTTGGGCGAAGATCAGAACGGCCGCTGGTGAGGATTGTTCCATCGCCCCCAAGAAAGCGCTCTTTCGTGGTCTCGCCATGAAGGAAGGCTCCTATCGAGTTCGCGGGTTCGATCGCGATAAAGACTTTCCCGGTTCCTTCGAAGAGTCTGCTGAGGATCTTCTCATTGAAGGCGAGGCCCAACGAATCGAGCTGGAGGGGTATTCGGAGTTGATGCCCGGATTAGACGAGCGGCTCGAGCTCGTTCATCCCCTTGAATCGAGGCTATCCATACTGACAGAGGTGTGTTTAGACACCCTGCAATTAGTCATAAATGAGGCGCAGATCCGATCGGTACTCGACCAGAGTCAGGCGACGGATTTGGAGACATGGCAGGACCTGCTATATCTGCTTGAAAATGAGTATCTCCTCGTCGCTCACTAGCACGTCTCGTCTACCTATAAGTTTTCCACATTTGACAACTTCAATACCGATCGTTAGCTTGTGCGCCTTTTGGGGCGTTTTTCGCCCGACTCATGGATTAATGGTCTCACCACTTCTGGATCGCACAAACAGGAGTGGCGGAGTACATCGGAGGTATCCGTGGAATTCTACGTCGTAGATCCTAAGAGTGACAGCTTCAGCACCTGGACCGAACGCGTTCGTTCTTTTCTGTCAGAGGAGTCACTGAGCTTCACTGAGACAACCGGCGATCTGTACTATGTTGGGGACGACGTCGCCGTACCATGGGACGAGGACTCGGTCTTATTCACAGTGGATGGAGACGAAGGCGGAGTCGTTGAGCTGCGAGACGTCGATGATAATTTCTACGTTTTCGCTGATGACCTCGACCTCTTCGATGAGAAAGAGGTCCGGGACTCAGTTGGGTTCTCTGGACGAGCAATGGGAGCGCTCTTTGGCTTCTCTTGGGGCAGCAATGACAGCTGTCGTTTCCACGAAGGACCCAGCTACGGAAATAATTACTTCTGCCGCGATGAAAAGACTGATGTCCCTCCCCGACTTCATCTCGAAGATGTCTGGGCACAGTTTTTCCGTTCGATCTATTGGTTGGGCGGGAACACCTCCCGTCTACAGGATCTTAAGGGCGTAAACGTTGAGAAGGTCTACCTCGACTTCGAGGTTGATCTCAGCTTTGGACATCCCGCCTCTTTAGAGTCGCTGTTCGAGATCCTGGTAGACGAAGAAGGTTATGAGCGTACCAAGACCGGCGTGCGCGCCGTGTTCCGAGACCGAGACCTAGCTTGGATCCAACGATTTGTGAGTTTACTGCCCACTCAAACGAGCGATTTTGAGAGAGCCTTCTTCCGCGCCGTCTGGAGAGGTCTATGTGAAGGAGAAGAGCGAGAGGTCTTCTTCGTCGGAGTCGAGCGACGACAGCTCAAGCCTTTCGTACAGCTCCCACTTCACAGGACGAGCAAAGAGTTTATCTCTAAGTTTCGTGCCCATTTTAAGGGCCATCGAATCGACCGGCAGGAATACAACTCAAAGTGCTGAAGTTTCACTCAGGTGAGACAGCGTAAGACGTAGGTTAGGCCCAGCCCTACAAGCTTCGAGCAAACCTAAGACTCGAGCTTGATGAATTTAATGGAATGAACTCTGAGTGATACCGGACGAGACCATAGCTGAGGTCCTCTCGCGGATCGATATCGTGGCGCTCGTTGGTCGCCACGTCACCCTCAAAAAGGCCGGGACCCTGTTCAAAGGCCTGTGCCCCTTCCACGATGAGAAGACCCCGTCCTTCACGGTTTCCCCTACGAGAAACACCTACCATTGCTTTGGATGCGGCGCCCACGGACACTCCATCAAGTTTCTGATGGAGGTCGGCGCGAGAAACTTCCCCGAAGCCGTACGAGAGTTGGCCGGGGAATGCGGCGTAGAGGTCCCTGAAAGCCGTAAAGAGTCTCCAGAGCAACGCGAGGCCAGATCACGCAAGAAGAGCCTCCAGAGGCGGTTACTCGACGTACAGGACCTGCTCACGACCTACTATAGCGATCAGCTCTTTGGCTCTCAGGGAGCAGGGGCGAGAAGCTATCTTCAAGGACGGGGTTTAAGCGCAGACGCAGCGACAGCCTTTCGCCTTGGCTGGGCATCAGGGGATAAACGCGCCTTCGCGACCTTTATTGAGGTGAACAAGATCGATCGAGATGATCTCGCTCACCTCGGTGTCTTGCTCCCGCCCGACGAAGGCTGGCAAGACACTCAGATCCTTGGTGGTGGATATCTTCGATTCCGAGAGCGCCTCATGTTCCCCGTGGTCGATTTCCGTGGAGATGTGACCGGGTACAGCGGCCGAATTCTCGACAGCAGGAAGAAGATCGCGAAGTACATGAATTCCCCGGAGACTCCTGTATTCACGAAGGGCGAACAACTCTACGGGGCGTTTACTGCTCGGTCGATTGCCCGACGCGCCGGCCGCGTGATTCTTGTAGAGGGCAACGTCGATGTTGTCTCCCTCTGGCAAAAAGGTCTTCAAGGCACTGTCGCAGCGATGGGCACAGCGCTGACTCCAGAGCAGGTTCGCTTAGTAAAACGGCTCAGCTCCAATGTTGTCTGCGTGATGGACGGAGACGAGGCGGGTATCAAGGCGGCCTTCTCAAGTCTCATCCCTTTTCTAGACGCGGGGATTCAGCCTCGCGCTGTCATGTTGGATAAGGGGGAAGACCCTGATTCCTACATCTTGCAGCACGGCGCCGAGAGGTTTACTTCGCTGCTCGACAGCGCCGTTCCTCTACTGGATCTCCTCATCGCGAGAGCCCAGGAAACGCATCCGGCAGATCCCCCCGGCAGACTCGCGGCGCTCCGCTCTATTACTCCAGCGTTAACCAAATTAACGGATCCGCTCGCCTTGGAACTTTATCGGGATAGGCTCACGCGAGAGTTGAACATCTCTGAAGCTGTCATCGACAAGGCGATAGCAGAGGCAAACCAGGTTTCAAATAAGGCGCCTATAAAACAGCGGAGAGACCCCGAACCAAGGCAAGATTTACCACCTGTCCCTGCCTCTTTTGAGCCTCCGCCTCTACCAGACGGTCGATTTCCTAGCTACACGGGCACGGAGCAGCGGCAATTACCGCAAGAAAACCGTAGGAAAAACGATTTGTTTTCACCTCCGGGATATATCTCGGAACTATTTGTTTTTATTGTTCAATACCCATCTCTCGTGCGCGCGCTACACGCGGGTGGGGGGCATAAACTCTTGACGCAGCCGAGTCTGGCTGGTTTTGTTCTCAACCTTTACGAAGTGGTTTCTGGCGGAAAAACTCCGAACATGGACCTACTTTTGAGCAAGGTTGAGCATCCGGAAGTGGTGGCTTTCCTGAGAAATTGCCAATCAAAAGAGCCTGTTTTGGGTTCAGATGAGGTTCAGGTGGCCTTCAGTGATGCGCTTACTCGTTTGGAGAGAGGCGCTTTCGAAAAGCAGGTCAGAAGGTTGAACTCAGAGATTAGCCAGACCTATCACAGCGATCCCGATCGCTGCGCTCAACTTAGAAATGAACTAATTGACGTCAAGACTCGACTGATGGCTCTAAACCAGCCCAAAGTCGAGTTGGACGCCTAGGGAGCAATCTCACATGGCCGTTTCCCAAGAACAGCGACAGATGCGGGAGTTGATCGCCCGCGGACAGAGCAAGGGATTCCTAACGAACGAGGAGGTCGATCGTGTCCTCCCGCCGGGCTACATGCCCGAGCAGTTAGACGAAGTTCTCACAACGCTAAAGTTGGCAGGTATTCGTGTCATCGACCGAGAAGAGGTCGAAGCACAGAAGAAAGCCGCTGGTGGTAAGGACTCTGAAGCTGAGACCGCCTTTCGCACAAATGACCCGGTGCGGGTCTATCTACGAAAGATGGGCTCGGTTTCTTTACTCACTCGTGAAGGCGAGGTTGAGATCGCCAAGCGGATTGAGAGCGGCCAGCTACGCGTCCGTGCAGCGATTCTCCATAGCCCAGTGTCAGTGCAGATCACTCTGCACCTGATCGAGAAGCTGGGCAAACGGTGCATCCGCCTTAAGGAACTCATCGGTGAGCCAGCTGAAGGTGTTGAGATTACCGAAGACCGTGGCGAGAAGCTTTTCCGCCTGGCCGCCGAGGTCCGCAAGTTGGACCAGGAGCGCCGAAAGATTGAGGAGAGGCTGAACGGGATTCAGCCGATGAAGGACAGCTACCGAAAGCAACTTCAGACTCGGCTTAAGAATGTCCGCGCCATGACGAACGAGTTGTTACTCGAGATGGGCTTCATCAAGCGTGTCATCGACGTCATGTCTTCACGGATCAAGCTCATTCAGTATAGGGCGATGTCAGCTGAAGATATTCGTAATCGCGCGGTTCGCCGCACGAAGGCGGACAGCGTCGCCAAGCTTGAGAAAGATCTCCGTACGCTCACCCGCACGAAGGACAAGCGGACGGTTAATCGCATTCTGAAGCGGTACAACACGGACGACAAGGATTGGCTGCTGAGCCAAGACCAACGCCTCGCTAAGGCTCGACGAATCTTAGGCGTTGTGTCCATGGAGGCTGGCGTCAGCATCGAATCTCTCCGAAGCTTGTACCGAGAGATTCAAGTCGGAGAGCGAGCCGCTGAGCGAGCAAAGATTGAGCTCGTAGAAGCAAACCTGCGTCTCGTTGTGAGTATCGCTAAGAAATACACGAACAGAGGTCTTCAATTCCTCGACTTGATCCAGGAAGGCAACATCGGCCTGATGAAGGCCGTAGATAAGTTCGAGTACAAGCGTGGCTACAAGTTCAGCACCTACGCCACTTGGTGGATTAGGCAGGCGATCACCCGAGCCATCGCAGACCAAGCGAGAACGATTCGAATCCCCGTCCACATGATCGAGACGATCAATAAGCTGATCCGAACCAGTAGGTATCTGGTCCAGGAGATGGGTCGGGAGCCGACCCCAGAAGAGATCGCCGAGAAGATGGACCTACCGCTGGATAAGGTGCGTAAGGTCTTGAAGATCGCCAAGGAGCCGATTTCTTTGGAAACCCCTATCGGGGAGGAAGAAGATAGCCATCTTGGTGACTTTATCGAGGACAAGAATGCAGTCAGCCCAAGCGAAGCTGTCGTTAACCTCAGTTTACAAGAGCAGACCCGCAAGGTGCTCGCGACACTGACTCCCCGTGAGGAGAAAGTGTTGAGGATGAGGTTCGGAATTGGCGAGAAGTCAGACCACACTCTGGAAGAGGTCGGACAAGACTTCGACGTTACCAGAGAGCGTATTCGCCAGATTGAAGCCAAAGCTCTACGCAAGCTGCGTCATCCATCACGTAGTAAGCGATTGAAAGCTTTCGTAGATACTTAGGAGCTGTTCGTCGTTGGCGAACACCAAGGGCCCATAGCTCAGTGGTTAGAGCCACCGGCTCATAACCGGTTGGTCCCAGGTTCAAATCCTGGTGGGCCCACTTTTCTTAGAGGCGGCGTTCCTGTATTGGTTGGCCGAACCGAAAAGTTCCCCAGAAGGGAATCGTGGAGGACCGGTGAAAGAAACACTTCAATTTCTAGTGGAACTGCAGGAGCTTGAAGACTCACTGCGCAGCCTAACTCAGATGCGTAAGCGTCGGGAATCTCTTGAGATTGAAAACGCTGAGACGTTGGAGTTCTTCGAAACAATGCTCACCGAGCGTGAAGCCGCGCTCTCAGAGGTGAGCACCTTCTGTAAAGAAAAGAACTCGGAGATTGAAGAGGCGGAGGGCAACGCCCGCCGCGCTCGCTCACGACTGAGTCAGATTAAGTCTCAACGCGAGCTCACCGCTCTTAACAAAGAGCTCGATACCGCCCGCCGCACAAACCTGGCGCGCAGCGAAGAGCTGGCCAAGCTGACTGAGCAATTAGAGGCCTCTCAAACCGACTATGAGAAGAAGAAAGCTGAACACGCCGCTCTCGTTGAGGCTATGGCTGATACTCAAAAGGCTCTGACCGAGTCTATTGATGCTGCTGAGGTCGCCGCCAATGACCAGCGCACTCGACAGGTTGAAATTAAGAAGCAGGTCGATCGAACACTCGTATCCCGTTTTGAGCGTATCTTGCGAGGGCGTGATGGATCAGCAGTCGTACTTATGAACAATGAGACCTGCTCTGCCTGCCGCATGAACGTCTCTCCTCAGGTCTATATCCGTCTGCAAAGGATGGAGACCATCGAGAACTGTGATCATTGCAAGCGGTTGCTCGTGTTTCGAGCGGTGCTAGAAGAAAGCACATCAGCCTAATCTCAGCGTTTTTGAAAAAGATCGAATCAATCGAAGACTTCATAGAATTGTCTCTTCGACCAGGACAGGTGATCGCCGGTGCTTAATGCACGGGAGGAAAGTCCGAGCTCCACAGGGCGTGGTGCTGGTTAACGGCCAGTCGGGGTAACTCGAAGGAAAGTGCCACAGAGAGCAGACCGCCTCGCTTGCGAGGTAAGGGTGAAAGGGTGCGGTAAGAGCGCACCGGGGGGTTGGTGACAATCCCCGCATGGTAAACCCCACTTGGAGCAAGACCAATGCAGGGTGCTTCGCTAGACGAAGCCCGGGTGCCCCTCCGGTAGCCCTGGGTCAGGTTGCTAAAACGGCATGGCAACATGTCGCGTAGATGAATGATCACCCCCCACAATCGGGTGACCGCTGTGGGTGACAGAACTCGGCTTATGGCCTGGTTGAAGAGACGTCCTTTTTCAATCCTGTTCGCGAAACGGTCTGCTTGCGTTCAGGGCCTTGGGCAGGTTCAATGATACCTTGCCAGGGGCAGAGTTTCAGATGAACACCACGAAAACTCAGGTGTCTTAGACTAACTAAATAAAGGGTCAAACTTGGGTCGCGACGACGAAATTAGGATGATCGCTCGACATCGGCGAGCTAAGTACGATTACGCGATTAACGACACCTTCGAAGCGGGCCTCGTCTTAACCGGGACGGAAGTCAAAAGTTTGCGTGATGGCCAAGCAACGATCGCAGAAGCCTTTGTGCAGATTAAGGATGGCGAGGCCTGGCTGCTAGGCTGTCATATCCCAGAATATCGATATGGAAACCGATTTAATCATGAGCCTCGGCGGCCACGAAAACTGCTTCTAAAGCGAAGCCAAATCGACCGAATTGATATGAAGATCGCCCAGGGAGGCTTTACTGGAGTTCCGATGGAACTCTACTTCAGCAAGGGGTATGCAAAGCTGCTCTTTGGCCTAGGCAAGGGAAAGAAGAATTATGACAAACGCCAGGACGAGAAAAAGAAAATTGATCGCCGAGAAATGAAGGAACAGTACTAGCCGTACTCAGTCACTCAAGCTGCCGAACCGCGACGCCTCGCAGCGAGGAGAGGCAAGAGCCAAATGCCTATTATGAGTACCGATACCACCAAGGAAATCGCGGTCAAGAGGTCGTTATTCTCATGGAGAACAGACGCATAGCTTGCTTTGGGTAAGGGACGGCTAGGGGGAGTGGCATTTGTGCCAGCCCAGGTAATAAAGCGGCCCTCATCACCATGATCTAGAAGAGCCCCTAAGAAGAGTTCATTGCGCTCGTAATCAACCCGAATACTCAATGTATCTTCATCGAGCACAAAGCCATCAGCGGCTAGGCTCTTGAGAATCTTGGGCCGGGTCTCTCGATAAAAACTACGCAATCGCTCGATATCCCGTGCCTCAATCCAGTGGCTTAGATCCTTCTGACCGGCCTCTTTCCCCATCCATATCGCCTGGTTCGAGAGGGCATCATTGAGTTTTACTGTTCCTTCCCGATGACCCACTTCAAGCCAGACAGGGGTGAAAATCACCAAGGCCATGACTGCCAGAATAATCACCGTAAGCCTCAGGCGGCGCGCCTCAAGCCACTCGAGAATCGGTGGATTATCTCGCATCTCAGGCACCGGCTGGCTGATGCCAATAGATTCATCCTTGAGAATCTCCTGAGCAGCCAACCGTGTATCGAGGCTCAAATCCTGAGAGGAACGGTCTCTAGGCGGCCTGGAGCCGGATCGATTTTTTGGCTTATCACCAGAGTTCATAGGAGACCATATTCCTTCGGAATCACTCGATTTTACCCTACACAGAATGTACGAAGCTTTGTGTCTTATTACCAGTTTGCTCGCAGACGTTTATTTCGACGTTCGCCCCAAATAGTCAAATATGGTCGCAGCCAACTCTGGTCCGATTCCATCGACGGCGGCGATCGCATCCGCTTCAGACTCCCTAAGGCGCTTCAGACTGCCAAAATGCCTCAAAAGGTTTCGCTGTCGAGCTGGCCCAACCCCGGGAATATCTGACAGGCTAGAGCGAAAATGCGTAGTCCGTCGTTGCTTGCGATGAAAGGTAATGGCGAACCGATGAGCCTCATCACGTAAACGAGTCATAAGGAAAAGCTCATCAGTATGTGGCTTGAGTCGTATCGCGTCACGCGCCCCAGGAATAAAGACGCGCTCCGACGAACGAAGTACACCGTCGTCACCATCGGTCAGCCCATCAATGACTCGAGCTTTAGCTAACCCAACGAGATCGACGCCTGTGATTTCTAGGTCCTTCAAGACAGCCAATGCGACGTTAAGTTGTCCTTTGCCACCATCAACTACGATCAGATCGGGTAGGTCTCCCTCGTCTAGACCGCGTCGCAGCCTCCTCATCAAAACCTCACGCATCATGGCGTAATCATCAGTGCCAGAGACCTCCTTAATCTTGTAACGACGATAACCGCTTCGAGCGGGAACCCCACCCACGAAAGCGACCTTTGAGCCAACGGGTGAGGCTCCTTGAAAGAGGGAGATATCAAAACACTCAATGTGGTGAGGCATATTTGCCAAGTGAAGAGTTCGTTTAAGCCGCGCCAGAACGCCATTGCGTCGAGCCTCATCCTGTCTAGCCTGAAAGAATGAATGTTCTGCGTTGGTTTGGGCTAAGTCGAGCAACCTCTTGTTCGTTCCCCGCTTCGGCACCTTAATTCGAACTCGCTTACCTCTAATATCTGTGAAGTGCTCCATGAGCGCCTCTAGACCATCAGGTTCCACGGGCATGAGAACTTCATCTGGAATTGAATGACCACCACTGTAAAAGAGGTTCGCTACTGTGCTTAAGACGTGCTCATCAGGGACGCCTTGACGGCTAAAGTCAAAGCCCTGCGACCCTGTCATTCTTCCTCGCCGCATCATCAGAATCGTGATCTGCAGAAAGCTCCCTTCTCGATACAGTCCAAAGACATCTCGATCCAGCTCCTTTAAATCGACGACCCCCTGGCTCTGAAGGCTGTCCTCAACGGCAATCAATTGGTCTCTATAGCGAGCCGCCTGCTCATATTGCATCTGCTCAGACGACTCTCTCATCTTTGCTTTGAGTGAACGTGCGAGCTCGTCGCGGCGCCCCTTGAGGAAGAGGACGACTTGGTCTACTTGCTCACCATACTCATCGCGATTTATGGGTAAGACGCAGGGACCAGGGCACCTCTTTATCTGATATTGGAGACAGGGACGTGACCGATTCTTGAAGCTCAGGTCATCGCAGTTACGCAGGTTGAAATAACGCTCAACTACCTTAACTGTCTGCCGAATCTTACTCGCTGAGTGATACGGCCCGAAGTACTTAGCTCCATCTCTCTTGGGGCGACGAACGATCTCGATTCGAGGCCATTCACTCCGCTCATCGATACGTAAATGTAGAAAGCTTTTGTCATCCTTAAGCTCAACATTGAATCTGGGTTGATGCCGTTTGATGAGATCATTCTCAAGAATGAGCGCTTCCTTCTCATTGGATGTGATGAGCACATCTATCGTGTCTAGGATATCGCCGAGTAGATTGATGAAGTAGCGTGTGTCGCTCGTGGCCCCAAAGTATTGACCGACCCGAGATCTCAGGTTGGCGGCCTTACCCACATAGATGATCTCACCCTGGCTGTCTTTCATCAGATACACGCCGGGCGATCGCGGGATCGTTCGGTCTAAGGTGGTGGGATCAAACGGCACGTCTAACTCATCATGAGCTGTATTTTCTCGAGCGCGAGCAGCTTATCACGCAGCTCCGCTGCAGACTCGAAGTCGAGCTTTTCCGCAGCCGCGAGCATGTCGGTCTTGGTCTCTTGAACCAATCGACTGAGCTCTTTGGTGTCACTCATTAGAGACGCTTCAGCGACCAATTTCTGAAGGTCTGGGGAAGCCGTCTCCACAACACTCTTGGTGGCGTCACTGAGATCACTTATGGCCTTCGTCACTGTCGTCGGAACAATCCCATTAATGCGATTGTGCTCTTGCTGAATCGCGCGCCGACGCTCCGTCTCATCTATGGCCCTCTGCATAGAACCTGTCATCTTCTCTGCATACAGAATAACGCGGCCTTCTGTATTTCTAGCGGCGCGACCCATGGTCTGGATCAAGGACGTCTGGTTCCGTAAGAAGCCCTCCTTGTCTGCATCAAGAACTGCGACGAGGCCCACCTCTGGAAGATCTAGGCCTTCTCTCAGTAGATTAATCCCCACCAAGACATCAAAAACCCCCAAACGAAGGTCTCTTAGAATCGCGCTCCTCTCGAGGGTGTCTATATCAGCGTGCAGATACCGAACCTTTACGCCTAGGTCTCCATAGTAATCAGTCAGATCTTCGGCCATCCGCTTCGTGAGCGTTGTAATGAGAACCCTGAATTCTCTGTCGACAGATCTCCGAACCTCTTCCAGAAGATTGTCGACTTGGTCAATCGCTGGCCTAACCTCCACCTCTGGGTCGATGAGCCCCGTAGGCCTCAGGATCTGCTCGACCACAACACCACCGGACATCTCCAATTCATAATTTGCTGGAGTCGCGGAGACATAGACGACCTGATTTTGTGTTTCGACAAACTCTTCGAATTTGAGGGGCCTATTGTCTAGGGCAGACGGCAGGCGAAACCCATGATCGACAAGGTTTAGCTTACGAGATCGGTCCCCCCGATACATCCCCCCAACCTGCGGCACACTCGCGTGGCTCTCATCTATGAAGAGAAGCCAATCATCGGGAAAGTAATCGAGTAAGCAGGGAGGCGGCTGCCCCGGGCTTCGACCCGTTAAGTACCTAGAGTAGTTCTCAATTCCTGAGCAATGCCCTATTTGTTCCAATTGTTCCAAATCGAATAGAGTTCGCTGCTCGAGTCTCTGGGACTCTAATAGCTTTCCCTCCGCGTCTAGATCTCGGAGAGCCTCTTTGAGCTCTAATCTGATCTCTCCCAACATGTTCTTGAGGCGACGCTCAGCCACCACATAGTGACTCGCAGGGTAAATAGCGATCTTGTCTAATTTCTCGAGTACGCGACCTCGAAGAGGGTCAATTTGGCTGATGCTATCTATCTCATCTCCAAAGAACTCAATCCGCAGGGCGTGACTCTCTTCATGAACCGGAAAGACCTCTAGGACATCACCTCGCACACGAAACGTGCCGCGGTGAAAGTCGAAGTCATTTCGGCGATATTGGATGTCAACCAGCTTCGCCAACACAGCGTCTCGATCAACCTGATCATTCAGCTCTAATTGGAGCAATTGACCGTAGTAAGCATCCTCACTTCCAAGGCCATAGATGCAACTCACGCTGGCGACGATGATGACATCTCGCCTTTCGAGTAATGACCGCGTGGCCGAGTGCCTCATTCGATCAATCTCTTCGTTCACCTTCGCATCCTTCTCGATGAACGTGTCTGTCGAAGGAACATAGGCCTCGGGCTGATAGTAATCGTAATAGCTAACGAAATATTCGACGGCGTTTTTGGGAAAGAGGGTCTTGAGCTCAGCGTACAATTGCCCCGCTAATGTCTTGTTATGAGCAAGAACCAAAGCCGGTCGCTGGGTCTCTGCGATCACATTTGCCATGGTGAAGGTCTTTCCAGACCCCGTCACCCCAAGCAAAACCTGATGTTTGGTGCCATTCTCGACGCCGCGCACCAGCGCCTTGATCGCCGACGGCTGGTCTCCGCACGGAGTGTGTTCACTGACAAGCTCAAAGGAACTCACGGATCAGCAGCTTCGGTGTCCCGCCCCTCTTGAATCATCCATTCTGTCCCACCTGGGTGATCCATCAGGACGATGCCGTTCGCGAGTAGGTCATCACGTATTTCATCGGCTAAGGACCAATCGCGAGCAACCCTGGCCGCAATTCTCTCCGAGATTCTAGTTTCAATCCAAGCTGAAGCGAGTCCGCGTCGACCAGCGGCCTTAAGTCGATGTCGAACGAGATATTCGTCCACTGGCGCTGAGAAGAGATTCAGGACAGTGTCAACGTCTCTGAGCTCGACTAGAAGCGCACGGGCAGACGCCGCTGCTGACGCCTTCTTCTTTTGTTTACGAGTCGTTACGAGCTCATTTAGAGTCTTAAAGATCTCAGCGATCGGATCCATCATCCGCACGACGTTGAAGTCGTCATTCATGCACTCGTTGAACTGTTCCTTAAAGGACCCAATGAGGGCCTCGCAAGATAGAGCACCATCATGTTCACCATGTTCATCAGATAAGAAGTCTTCGACCTTACGCAGCGTCTCATAGAAATAGGCAACCCGGGCAGACGCCTCCTCTAACATTGAATCACTGAAGTTAATTGGGTTCCTGTAATGAGTCCCCGTCATCAAAAAGAACCGAAGAACGAGCGGTTCATACCGCTCGGTGATGTCTCGAATGTTGAAAACGTTTCCCAGAGATTTCGACATCTTCTCTTCATCGATATTGATGAACCCGTTGTGCATCCAATATCGGACGTACTCACATCCACTCGCTCCTTCTGATTGAGCGATCTCATTCTCATGGTGTGGAAAGATCAGGTCTCGTCCGCCGCAGTGGATATCAAATGTGTCGCCTAAGTGACTCATGCTCATGGCGGAACACTCGATGTGCCAACCCGGCCTCCCTTCCCCCCATGGGCTCGACCACTTTGGCTCGCCGGGCTTCGCGGACTTCCATAGAGCGAAATCCATTGG
>CALELH010000671.1 GCA_937902595.1 uncultured Myxococcales bacterium | reverse complement strand
GGACGTTGAGCACTCCCTGAGCGGCGTGACCCATGCTCGGCCATGTCTGCCCCTCGTCGAGTTCGAACGCGTCCCTGGACCCTACGTCAAAGAGGGTCACTCTATTGACCTCGCCGTTCCGATCGCGCGCAGTCGCGAACACATCTCCATAGATTTTGACCTGCCGGCCACCCTCGATGGTCGTGATGTTCATGAGGGTGACTAGTACTCTCTGACTCACGCGCTCGCACTCCCTGACCTCGTAGTCCGTCGTAAAAGACATGCGAGCAGAGGAGTTGTCCGCTAGATGAGAGAGCTTGTAGGCGATGGGGGCGCCAGGGGATTCATTAGAGTAGTTACCGCCCGTTTGAATGAACTCGCGTAGATCATCGAGACCGTTGATGGCGCGAACCGCTTGTTCACCGCTCCCGCCCAAAATAAACGCGGTCATCGAGGTGTCCTCTAGGATCTCGCGGTGAGTCAGGGAGACATCTCCGCTGATGTCGACGGCGCCGCCGCTATAGGCGAAGTCGAGGGCGGCTCTTAGCTCGTTCATCGAGACGTTGGACTCAGCGGTGAACAGCACCCGGCGTCCGTAGGTGATCGACGAGACGTAGAGGGGCGGTCCGCCGGCGTCGCCGCCGAAGGCTGCATCCAGCTCTTGGCGGGTGATGTCGTCTGGGAAGAAGCGGCTCGGTGTTCGGGGCGGATCCACGTCTACGGTGTAGTAGGCTTGAACAAAGTTCACCACGAAGCGACTGCGCTTCTGCTGGTTTTGAAAATCAAAGGTAGACGAGACCATACCCGTCAGGCCCGAGACATCCAGGCCGAGGTGCATCTGTAGTTGGTTCTCTGAATGAACCTCCTCGATCTCTGAGAAGATGAAAGCTGGGGTCGCCCCGTTGACGCCGGCGGAGAGGATGCGCTGGAGCTCATCTCGATAAGCCGAGAGCGAGGGGCGGTCCATCTGACCAGAGTTGCTGCCCTCCAGGTTCTGCAGGGACACAGAGAAGCTCAACGGACTTCTCTCCGTCACGACCTGAGTCAGGAGGCCGTCGGCGATGGCGCTGCCGCGAATGAGGGCGCCTGGCCAGAGCGACTCTGAGTTCGTCTGATACGCGACGAGCTGCTCATGGCGCTGAGTCTCAGTCACAGTTCGGGTCGTACACCGGTAATCACCTTCTTCGAAGGGCTCGCTCCGTTGCATCTCAATCTTGCTCGACTCGGGAGACTCGATACGGCCCATCATCCTGATAAAATCGTCGAGAGAGGGCCCGGCGTCTGGGACAGGGGCTGCGTCCGGGGGACCGGAGGCGTCAAAGCCAATGGCCACATCGCTCGCTAAGGTAGCGTCAGCGACCATCCCCGCGTCTTGAGTGACCGCCCCATCCGTTTGTGTGTTCAGACCCTCATCGGAGGTCTCAGACGGGGGAGCAGTGCCATCGGCGCAGCCCACGCTGGTGAGGATAAGCGCGGTGAGCATCATCAGAAGCGCCGCAAGCGTCCCTTGGCGTCTCATACCAACCTTTCTATGGGGGCTCATAGGCGGCCCCATCGATTTGTGTGTATGACTACATAGTACTTGAGATGGCAGTGTTTTGCCGAGAAAGCTTTATTCGGTGTTGAGCTGGTCCGTCTCCTATACTGATCACATGGAACCCTATGATCCCAAATCGACCGGCGGGTTATCACCTGATCTCTTAGCCGCCTATCGGAGCACTGAGTACTGGATTGACGACCTTCAGGTTGCCCTAAAAATTGGCCAAGGGTGTCCGCCTTTGGACCGGCTTCTTGCCGATAATAACCTTGAGATAGCGGTCTTCATTACGGCTTGGAACCCACGCTCAAAGACACAGCCAGATGACGAAAACCGTCGGCAAAACACATCCCTTAAGGTCCGCTTAGAACGCCTCGGTTTCGTTCACGTCTATGCAGGTGAAGGGCGAGGGGCCGACGATGCCTGGGTTCCTGAGAGTAGCTTCCTCGTCTTGGGGATGTCCTCGTCACGGGCGGACGCTCTCGCCGCAGACTACGCCCAGAACGCGTACGTATACTATGAGCAGGGGAGAGCGTCGCTGATGGTCTGTCCACCCCAGGCTTCCGAGGTTTAGGGAGAGTCTTGCTCATTGAGCACGACACGGTAAATCGGGGACAGGCGCATCGGAGCGTCCGTCGGCCAGGTTCCAAGGCCTGTCGCGTACACGTAGCCATCGGGGGCTTGGGCCATGGATGTAGGCAGCCACAGGTGACCCACGTGGTAGCTCTC
>CALELH010000670.1 GCA_937902595.1 uncultured Myxococcales bacterium | reverse complement strand
GTTCAGTTACCGCTGGTGCTTGTCTCTGGGCGTCCGAGTGGTGGTCTCGATCAGTACCGCTCTAGGCCTTATGAATCGCGATGGGGTAGCTCGGCTCATGGGTCGGCTACAGGAGACCGTTGATGAGAGAGGGCGTTTGTCGGTAGGGCACCAAATTGCGCTCTGGTCATGCACCATAGCCGTCGTTGTCCTGAACCAGGTCGCTTTCGACTTCTTACTGCGATCGTTGGGTTATGAGCTGAACTTTCTTCAGGTGATTGTTGGCGTTTCTGCCACCCAATTGTTTGGCGCGCTGCCCTTACCGACTGTCGGTAGCGTAGGAACCCATGAAGCCGGTTGGGTCGTTGGTTTTGTTCTGGTTGGACTGTCGAAGAGTCATGCCATCGTTACAGGCGTGGCCTCTCAAGTGATCAGTCTTGTGTTCAACGCGGTCCTCGCGTTGCCAGCTTATCTTTACTTGCTGTCAAAGCGGGGTGATGTGGGCGGCGACGGCTGAAGGACTCCCTCCCCTCGCTTTATCGCCTCTAACCGAGGCCCTTTTACGCGATTTGTCTTCGTCTTGAACGGTCGCTGATTTGTGGAGTTGGTGCCCTTGGGTCGGGCCTTGTGCGACTTCACTTTTTTCCCGAGTCGGTAGATAGAGAACCCTCTGGCTTTAAGGCTCTTTACGGCGTGGTAGTCGCTACGCAGTAAGGCGTTTAGCGCTTTGAACTTCCGATAACTCTCATTGTGCGAGAGCACGATAAAGACGGGCTTATCCGTCTTCAATTGCTCGATCAGCTTGGGCCAAGGGCTCTTCGGGTCGAAGGCCGTATTCTTGGTTGGGCGTCGCCAGGTGTTAGTCAGAGTGGTTGTAAACACGCCGAGAGTCTTTGGATATCGGGTCGCTGCGAGCCGATCAGCGTGAAAATAAACCGGCCATGCCCAGCGACCCCAGACCCATATCCGGTCTTTCGATTCGCTGTTCTTCTTAATGTATTGGGCGATCTTCTGCGGGAGATGATCACGCGCCACCGCACGACGTTTCCTAATCTTGATGAGCTCATGGCCATCGCCGATAGCCGCTGGCGAGGTGACCGCGACGAGCACCAAAACGGCTCCAAGGCTCAAGAGTACGCGGCGGGTTCCCACCCAAAGCTCACTGTCAAACCACTGACCGATGGGCCCCTTCGGATGCGCGGCGATCCAGACGAGGGCGGGGAGGACGTGCAGGTAGTACCCCTTGAAAAACCTGAGACCGAGGGCAGCACCGACGAAGCTCAGTAAGAGGAACACGGTGAGAAAGATACCACGCGCCGTCCATTTTGAGCTTGGGCGGCAGGCCATCACGGCCGTAAAGCTCGCGAGGACCGTCGGTAAGGCGACGTACTCGAAGAAGCCAAGCAGACCATCTCCAAGGCGCGCCATCCGCTCACTCAAGCCCTGAGAGCCTTTAACGTAGCGCCATCCATCCTTCGAGAAGGCGTAGCTATCAAGAAAGCCGCGGAGTCCACCCTGGCTGGCATACCAGAGGAAGATTGGCGCGAAGCCCAGCGCTAAGCCACCGAAGAGAAAGCCAACGGAGCGCCGCCAGTCTGGGAAGCCCTCCCAGTCCTCGGGCCACGAGATCCATCGTTGGACGAAGATGCCCGCGAAGAAGAGCGGGAAGAGCACCGCCGCTTGTCGTTTCATTAGGCCTGCCATGGCTAAGAGGACACCGGTGGCCAATAGCCAGCGCCCTCGCCCCGTCTTGATCGACCACAGAAAGCAGACCGTCGCCCAGATATAGGGAGTGATCATCCAGGCGCCGTAATTGATGTCTATGCTATCCGTGATGGGAGCGGCCAAGGCGTATAGGGTCGCAGCAACACATCCAGCGGTCACTCCGTAGAGGATTCGACCCCCGACAAAGATCCCGATCATGCCCAGCACCGACCAAAGGGCTGCGGCGGTCTGAAGGGAAGTCAACGACCGCCCCAAGATGCTCCAGAAGAACGCGGATAAATAGAAGCTTCCGGGCGCCTTCATGTCTACGTTGTCTATGAGGGGTAACAGGCCATGTCGAAGCAGGTCAGCGTTGTAGGCGATGCCGGCGGCGTCCTCATTATGGAACCCTTCCGTGCTGAGCGCTGGCCATCTGAGCCAGAACGCTAAGATGGTCAGAGCGAGGAGCCAGAGGCCTGCGATCACATTGGGGGAGAGACGCTTCATTGTGCTCACCTAACCAGGTGGCCGAAGACTGTCAAGGTGTCGACTCATCTTGGGCTGTTTGTTCTCGGGGCTCGCCTTCATCTTCTGTCGCGGGATCTCCAACATCTTCATCGTCGTCGAGGCTTGGCGCATCATCGTTCGAGACGCCGGATCTATCGGCGAACTCATCAGTCATGCGGATGAGCCATCGTCTCGGCAATAAGTAATGAACGAGTAGCGCGATGCCGCAGGTGACGTGCAGCAGAGCTGCGATGTGGAATCCCTCCGCCACTGGTACGTGATAGACGCCACCGGCACGCAAGACCTCATGGGGCGCGGTGCGCTCTTCCCAAAGCGCTGCTGAGCCTAAGATGCCGAGCAAGAGAGCCAGGAGAACGAATACTCGTGTGGCTGGGCGGCCAGAATAATAATTGAAGATATATCCCCGTAGGAAAGCTGCGAGGCAAACGTATAAACCGAGCGGCATATACCAATCTGCTGCCCCCCGATTACGCATCGAGATGACCACGAGCGCAGCCGAGGCTGTAAGTAGGCATACGCAGACCAGGTTTACGGGGTCAAAGAAGGTCCACCCCAATAGTCCTCGTACGCCGCGAGGGCCGATCCACTCAATAATCGGTCTCTTCTCTGGCTCAGTTTGTGGCATGTTTTCGCTCACAGGCGCAGAATGCCCGAGATGACATAGTTCCGTCGAGTAGAAAGACGCAGGGGCGATTTGGCCGATAGAGCGACATATTGGGTTTTGGGTGGCTTGACCGCCCTGCTCTGCGGGTGGTTTTTCGCGACAGCGCTCACCTTAGATGGCGCATATGTTGCGCCAGAGGAGATCGCCTCCATAGCAGGCGGTGCGGGCCCTTCGGCGTTTGTCGCTGACCGGTACCGGCTCTTCAGCGCCAGTCTAGCGCACCTTAACGTCATGCATCTTTGTGGGAATTTGGTCTTGTTGTGGGTCGCCGGCTTAAGCCTGGGTCGACTGAGTCACCCGGGACTATTACTGATCTCTTTCATGGTCGCTGGGCCGCTTGGAACCACGGCGACGCTGTTTGTCTCCGGAGGATGGGTTCTCGGAGCTTCTGCGGGGGTCTTCGGCATATTCGGAGCGCTGATTGGTCAGTTCTGTCGCCAAAGAGGTCCCGTCGGAGCAGTCCAGGGCGTCATATTGGGTGGACTGATTCTCGTCGTGGCTAGCCTAGGCCACGGCGATATCCTGGCTCACTGGTGTGGCTTCTT
>CALELH010000669.1 GCA_937902595.1 uncultured Myxococcales bacterium | reverse complement strand
TGGCCGTAGAGCGAGGCATCTCTATCGAGCGCTGCTCACCAAAGGAGGTGAGCCGGATCAGTCGAAACGGTCGACAGGACCAAGGGGTCGCTCTGGACGTTGTCGCTGAGCGCATGATGGCTCTTGAAGATTGGTTGGCCAATCCTCCGGCCGCGGGCCATCTGCTCCTATTGGACGGCGTCACGACACCGGCCAACGTCGGGATGATTCTGAGGAGCGTGGTCGCGGCTGATCTAGCCGGCGTGATCCTTCCCCGTCGCGGTAGCCCAAAGGTTGATCCCATGGTGATCAAAGCGTCTGCCGGTACCGCGTTTCGTGCGCCCATCTTGCGCACACCAGATTCCACTACGGCAGCTGAGAGTTTGATGCGAGCAGGGATTCCGATCGTCGGTATGCGGATGGAGTCGGCCATCGACCTGTACTCATTCGAAGCCCCCGCTCGAGCAGCATGGGTGCTTGGCAATGAGGCCACCGGAGTAAGCCAGGGCGTGCATGACCGCGTGACGTCATGGGTTCGGATCCCGATGCCCGGACCTGCAGAGTCGCTTAATGTGGCCGTAGCGGGGTCGATTCTGGCGTTTGATATGGTGCGCCGCCAGCGCTCGTGAGTATTGCTATACCTTAAAAAGGGCGCCCACTGGGGCGTGGTCTGAGGGCTTCTCCCCTCCCCGTTCCTCGCTGTCGATAAACGCACCGCTACATTTCGCCGCGAGCCCCGCGGTCGCATAGACCATGTCGATCCTTAAGCCGTTCCCGTAGGCGAACCCGTTGCGCCGATAATCCCACCAGGAGTAGCTGGCCTCTTCTGTTGGGTATTGGGCACGGAATGTGTCCGTAAGCCCCCAGTCTACGATGTGCTGTAGCGCCTCCCGCGCTTGAGGAACGCAGAGGACACCGTCCCCCCATTGATTCGGTCGAGCCACGTCTATATCCAGAGGTGCAACGTTGAAATCACCGCAGAGGACGAGGGGCTCGTCCGGATCCGCGTTGCGCTCAAACCAAGCACGGAGTCGCTCATACCAACGCAGCTTATAGGCCCACTTGTCGCTGCCCATCTCGCCACCGTTCGGTACATAAACGCAGACCGTTCGGATCCCTTCGATCACGGCGGAGACAAGGCGTGCCTGAGGGTCATCCTCGTCATCCCCTAGACCTACGATGACCTCGCTAGGCTCGTCGAATGACAGGATCGCGACCCCGTTATATGTCTTCTGGCCATGAACCGTTGCGATGTAGCCAAGGGAGCTGACCTCATCAAAGGGAAAGTCTGCCTCCGTACACTTCAACTCCTGGAGACAGATGATGTCGGGCTCATTGGCTTGTAACCAGTTGAGAACGCGATCATGCCTAGCGCGGATACTATTTACGTTCCATGTGACGATCTTTAGGTCGCTCGAAAACACCGTGAGACTCCTTCTTGCTAGTCAGCAACCTAACCTAAGGTTCCCGAGAATTGTAGAGGCTGCTACCTGAGCATTAATCGTCGGCATGCTTACCTCTCTGGCTCCCTAGATACCAGCGGCGGATGACTTCAAATGCCGGTTTTCCGTAGGGGGTGAACCCCGCCTCTTCGAGCCCTCCCTCACCGAACCAATTCCAGGTGTAGAGCCCCCCTAACGTGGTCTCCTGTGCCCAGGTCCGGTAGAGGGCTTCATAGCAGCGTAGCTGTACCTCAGGCGACGGTGTGGGTACATCGAAATGGTTCCAGGGTTCAGCTGGCGCGATCTTGCTTGAGCGATAGCCAACCTCAGTCAGGATGAAGGGGCGCGCCATATGGCCGGCCCAGGTGGTCAGAGCATCCCGTTGGCGTCTCCAGGCACTAGCGACGTGGTCGAGACTTGGTTCATAGCTCCGGCTTAAGGAAAAATAGCCGTTGACGCCTAGGTGGTCCAGAGCGTCCCAGAAGTCTACGCGCTGGTAATTGTCCCAGTTGGCCGAATAGATCAGATCGCCTCTGTAGATTCCGCGAACATCAGCGATCAGCGCGCGCCATCGATACTCTTCGGTGACAAGAGATTTGAGTTCGCTACCGACCGCGAACAAGCCGATCCCGCTCTCTTGAGCGAGCTTCGCGTATCTCAAGATATAGCGTCGATAACTCGACCACCATGCCTCGGGGTCACTCGGGGCTATCGCCCCGCGCCAGCTGCCGTCGCTGGTGTCCCGGACGAAGACAAAGGGCATCAGGAAGACCTTCAGGCCTCTTCTTCTCGCTGCGTTGATCGTCTCTCTGAGTACCGTGTCCTCGACCGTCTCTCCTGGAGCGGCGTCGATGTGACTAGAGGCAACGTCATCTTGAAACCATCGCACTGCAAGCTGAAGATGCGTCACACCTGCGCTGACCGCGCGATCTATCAAGCCGGAGTAATGAGCCGCTTCGTAGAACGCCCCCCGCTCGTCGAGGAAGAAGCCGATGGATGCGCCCCGCTGGAAGTCTCCATTCCGAAGCACTGGCGAGGACAATTCAAGGGCTGCGGTCGGCTCAGCTGAGTAGAGGTCTCCGGCACAAAATAGGAGCCCAATCAAAGCCATGGGTATAGGGAACCTCAAGGGAGCATCATCTCCAAACGCTCGAGCACAGCTTTGGGTCGAATCGCGCCTTTGTATACGTAGATCGCGCCGACCTCCTCTTCCGCGAGGACCGCTTCGCTCACCCGGAGTCGCTCGCTGACGGCGAAGAGTACCGACTCCTTTAGGCCTGCCTCGACGAGCTCAACTCGACGCCAAACAGCGGCCCGGCTCCAGTAGCCCATGACCTCAAAATAGACTCGCTTCTTTGTCTTATGCGTGAAGACGAAGTCGGGAATACAGACATCGCTACCAGGCAAATGGAGCACCGCACTTGAGCGTCTGAGAGTCCAGTCAGAGCCGAGCTTCTTAAAGCCCTTTACGAAGCGCTCTATCTCGTCGGGTTGCCTGTCCGAGAACTTTGGGGCCTCGATCACGGTTTTAGACGAGAGTTCAAAGGTGAGTCGCTCCTTCTCCTTACCCCAGTAGACGGTCGCCTCTAGTTCAAATGGCGCGCTCTCGAACAGAGCCCCTAAGGCGATAGCCAGCTGGAGACCATACTTAGTGCCGGATTGGAACAGGGTGTGTGGCCCAGTGAGCCGGATCGAGTACGTGCTCCCCTTGGTCTTACGTATCTCGTACAAGAGACGGAGGAACTTGAGCCTTCGAAAGAAGCTACGCGCCGTGCCCGGATCTTTGAACGCGGCTTTAATCACGACCTCTGATGCACGAAGAAGGACTGCTTG
>CALELH010000668.1 GCA_937902595.1 uncultured Myxococcales bacterium | reverse complement strand
TCCACAGGGGCCATCGCGTCTTCCACAGGGGCCATCGCGTCTTCCACAGGGACCATCGCATCAAGAGGCGTCGTCGCATCTGCGGTCGGCGTGGTCGCGTCTGAAGCCTGGCCCGCGTCGCTTTGGGTCAGCATGTCGGTGGCCTCTGCGTCCGTCGCTGCGTCGGAGAGGGCGCCGTCCGTCGTGGCTGCGTCACCTGTGGCGCCGTCCGTTACGCCTGAGTCAGCGACCTCAACGATCTCGACGCACGCGTTGTACCTGCACTCCTCGCCGCTCTCGCACTCGGCGCTCAGGTAGCATTCGATGACGCAGGTGCCTTCGACGCATACGCGGGGATGAGCACACTGGGTGTCCGTCGTGCAGGGGAATGACTCCGTGATGGTCTCAGGGCACCCCGTCAATAGGGTAAGGCTCAACAAGATAATGGCGCGGTTCACGGGTGGTGACCTCCTGTTTCGGGTGCGCTGTACTACACCAGACGCAGCCCACGGTAAACCTAAAGAGGGATGTTGCCGTGCTTCTTTGGTGGGTTGGTGTCGACCTTATTCTCGAGCATCTTCAGGCTGCGGATGAGGCGCTGCCGTGTCTCTCGCGGCTGAATGATGGCGTCGATGTATCCCAGCTCCGCGGCTCGAAAGGGGTTGGCAAAGGTCTCGCGATAGTCGTCGACCAACTCGGTGCGCTTGGCGACCGGATCTTCGGCGCCAGCCAGGGTCTTACGATGGATGATATTGACCGCACCTTCTGGACCCATGACCGCGATCTCGGCGGTGGGATAAGCGAAGTTGACGTCCGCGCGGATGTGCTTGCTTGCCATGACGTCGTAGGCGCCACCGTAGGCTTTGCGGGTGATCAGCGTGACCTTGGGCACCGTCGCCTCAGCGAACGCGTAGAGGAGCTTGGCGCCATGCTTGATGATGCCGTTCCACTCTTGGTCTGTGCCCGGCAAGAAGCCAGGGACGTCCACGAAGGTGACCAAGGGGATGTTGAACGCGTCGCAGAAGCGCACGAAGCGGGCCGCCTTTACGCTGGCCCCGATGTCTAAACAGCCAGCGAGGATCATCGGCTGGTTGGCGACGACGCCCACGCTGCGGCCACCCAATCGAACAAAGCCGATGACCATGTTCATGGCGTAGTCGCCTTGGATCTCAAAGAACACCCCGTCGTCGGCGACGGTCTTGATGATCTCGGTGATGTCGTAGGGCTTGTTTGGGTTATCTGGAACGATGGTGTCGAGGCTCACGTCCTGGCGGTCGAAGGGATCGTTCGTCGGGACGATGGGCGCGTCCTCTGCGTTATTTGAGGGCATGTACGAGAGCAGCTCCCGGGCCATGTCTAAGCAGGCCTGCTCGTCGACGGCGGTCAGGTGGGCGACGCCGCTCTTGGTCGCGTGGGTGTGCGCCCCGCCGAGCTCCTCTTGGGTGACCTCCTCGTGGGTCACCGACTTAATCACCTCGGGCCCAGTGATGAACATGTATGAGGTGTTCTCGACCATAATCGTGAAGTCGGTGATGGCCGGGCTGTACACGGCGCCGCCGGCGCAGGGCCCCATGATGGCGCTGATCTGCGGGATCCGGCCCGAGGCCATCGTGTTCCGCAGGAAGATGTCAGCGTACCCAGCGAGAGACTCTACGCCCTCTTGAATACGGGCTCCGCCGCTGTCGTTCAAGCCGACGACCGGCGCACCGACGCGGATCGCCTGGTCCATAATCTTACAGATCTTCTCGGCGAAGGCGCTGCTCAGGGAGCCACCAAAGACCGTAAAGTCCTGAGCGAAGACGAACACCGGACGGCCCTCGACCGTGCCATAGCCAGTCACTACACCGTCCCCGGGGATCTTGCTCTTCTCCATGCCGAAGTGGTTGCAGCGATGGGTCTTGAGCTGGTCGAACTCCTCAAAGCTGCCCGGATCCAAGAAGGCGTCGACGCGCTCACGCGCGGTCATCTTCCCCTTGGCGTGCTGCTTGGCGATGCGCGCCTCTCCACCGCCGAGCAAGGCCTTGCTCTTTAGCTCATTCAGGCGCTCTTGGGTCGTCTCTCGTTGCCCCACAGTCTGTCTCCTCGTGTACGGAATCGGGGAGAGTATGGTCCATTCTGAAAGCCGCTGTCACCCCCCTGCCTTTCGCCGGCCGTCGGTTTACGTTAAATCTTTAGGGCACAACAACGTCGAAAGGCACCATGATGGCGATCTACAGACTCTTCTTTATCGCGCTGTTCGCGGCGAGCTTGACCCTCGGCTGCGGCTCGGCCCCGCCGAAGAACGATAAGATGCCTGACGGCGAGCGCGAGCTCATGCGAGACAAGGGCGATGAGGATCCGCTCCAGGAGCCTGATATGCCGATGCGTGAGATGTCGAGCGCCGATCAAAGCGCCGGTTGGGGTCGTTAGGACTGAAGGGCAGCACACCGTGCAGGGTAAGCAGACATTTCTTAGAGCAGCCGGACTCCTCTGTGCGTTGTTTTTGATCGGGTGCGGCGCGCGTCCAGCGCCTGTAGTGATGCCCGATGGTGAGCTTGAGCTGCTTCGGGAGAAACAGGGCGAAGACCCTCTGGATGAGCCCGCGATGCCGATGACCCCTCAGGTCGCCCTGAAGGCGAGCGGCCAGAAGGGGAGCGCGGCGGTCGTGCCCGCGGCCTTGGGCTCCCTGCCAGATGTACCGGCGGGGCACCTTTGGGGAGACGGCCGAGGCTTCACCCAGCACGAGGCGGTACAAGACGGCCGTCGGGTCGTGAGTGAACAGATCATCGCCCGGCTCTCTAGCGTGAGCCGCACCTTCGCAGAGGACGACGATGGCAAGCTCTCCCACGGCATCAGCGTAGCCGTTAAGACCGCCAGCGATTTCGAGCACGCCGAGCTCATCAAGACGTTGGGGGTTACCCGTGAGGACGGTGAGTTCGTAGCCCGGATGGTCTTGAGTCGAGCGGCGGCCATTCACGCCTATGAGCTAGACATGCAGGCCGCCAACGAGAAGATGAGCCGAATGGGGCCTGCCCTTAAGCGGGCCCTCAAAGACGCTGACACCTCAGTGCTCCTGAAGACCGACTGGTCTCCAGAGCAGCTCATGGCGAAGCAGCGCTATCGAGCGCGAATTATGGCGACCTTAGGGAAGCGGAACGCGGTGAAGTGGACGCCAGGCCTCCAGGCCCTGGCCAAGCGCGCGGCGTTAGCGCGAAGCCGGGCGACCATCGTGCTGAGGGTGGACGGCGACGGGAGCCCAGCCCTCAGACGCGCCGTCGTTGGTGAGGTGGGCCGCCTGCTGACGGCGCGGGGCTGTCGGTTCCAACGAAAGGCGGTGGTTCCCACGAGCGAGAGGCCCACGGCGACGGCTCGGCTCCGCTTGGCCACATCGGACAGCCGAGAGGCGGGGGTCTTGTTTAGGGCCGTCGGCTTTGAGCTGAACATCACGGACACGAAGAGCGGCTCGCCCGTCTTTCACTACAGCGGTCTGCCCGAGGTGGCCCATGGCGGGGGCACGAGCCCTGAGCTCGCTGAGCAAGGCCTGATCAAGCGACTGCGAGAGAAGCTCGCGGTTAAGGTGGCGCCGGCCTTCGCGGCGCTCTCCTGCCGTTGACTCATGGTGGCGCCGCCTAGAGGTGGAAGTCGACCCCAAACCTGAGCCCGACGCGGATGGTCAACATCTCATGTGCGTGGCCAAGTTTAGGCGCGTACTCGGCGCTCATCTTTAGACCCCCCCACGGTTGCACAGCGCCAATCCTAGAGTAGGTCAGCCCGAACAGGCCACCCAGCCGGACCGCGAAGCGGGGGCTCTCCTTCCAGAAGGCGCCGTGGGCGACCATCGCCATGTCTAGATCTTGGTGCCAGAGCAGGGTGCGGTGCCGGAGCACGACGGGGATGGCTGCGTAGAAGTCGAGATCGACCTCTTCGGCCTCGAAGTTCTCGTTTAAGAGGCCCGCGCCGCCGAACTCAGCGCCAGCGCGAACGCTCCAGCGTTCGTTTATCCCGTACCCCAGAGCGACCCGACCTGAGCCACCGCCCCCCATGCGCAGCTCCTCATCGCCCAGACGAATGTTGAAGAGCCCTCCACCCTCGGACGCGAGAAAGACGCGGCCGTTCGCGCGTTGGCGTTCCACATAGGGTGTCTGGGGTTGCTGAAGAAAGCTGCAGCGCTCCTCCGTGAGACCGTCGGCGCGGTCCAGGGTGGCGAGGGTGCGCTCCAGGGTCACCAGCTCATCGATGTTGTCTGCTTGGCCCTTCGAGCGCGCCCAAAGCGCTTTGGCGGGCCCGCCGAGGTTCGCGATGGACGCCTTGAGCTCAGCTCGGGCCGCCTCCCTGACCCCGGCGCGGGTGTGGCAGACACACATCAGCGCGTTGCCCATCAGGTCCTCGATCTCGTAGTGGTCGATGGTCCAGACCTGCTTCTCGGCGACGCTGACGATGGTCAGAAGATCCCGGACCAAGGCTTGGCCCTCGTCGGTGTCTCCAGCGGTCGCCGGCGCGGCGAAGGCCGCGAGACACAGCGCGACCACGGACAGGGAGCGGATCGTCTTGTACATACTTGGTCTCCGAACAGATGGGGCGGCGCTGCGCACCTCAACTGCATTTAGCCGAGATGTCTGGCCTTGTCGAACAGGAAGTGTAGCGCTAGACCCTGAGATGCGGGAACTGGGCCACAAATGGTTCCGCCAGACGAGGCTGTGGGCCTACGGCGCTTGTGGTCGAGTTGAGCCTGGAGGGCACACGCTGGTTATCAATTCGCGCTTATCTTGCGAGTTTTTTCTAAAGATTCGCCTGATAACGCCGATGTATGGGATGCGGTCAATTACATGGGTGGTAATTTACGATGCAGCTATACGGTATGCGAGCAGTGTACGGGAGCGCCCTTAAGCAGGTGCGCTCTCTCGGCAAGGTTAAGACCGAAACTGAAGGGTCCGCACAACCCTCCAGCGCCGAATTTGGAGGTACGTCTGTGAGCATGTCGCAAGCCCTGGCCAAAGCCCGCGAAGAGACCGCTGGCCAGGGCTTGGCTGCATTTTTTACTCCGAACGATCGTTCCACGAGGCGCGCTGTGGCCCACCTGGCGGGCCAGAGTCACGCCGACGAGGCGCGTCTGAACAGCCAGCTTAAGCAGCTCAAGATCGCCCTCTACCAGATTCATCAACTTCAGCATGCCGCCACAGGCATGGGGCCCGCTTAAGACCCAAGCACGCTCCTGAACTGATAAACCGAACCGCGGACAACGCGACCGGCAACCCATCGGTCGCGTTGTTCGTAGGCTCGCGTTGACGTCTCGACACTCGTCTGAGACCGCGATAGGCTCGGCCCTATGCGAAGTCTATTCATGCTCTTAAGCCTCCTGTTTTCGGCTACGGCCCTGTTCTCGGCCACGGCTGTCGCCGCGCCCAAGCGGGTCGCGGTGCTGCCGCTGAAGAACTCTGCCAAGCTGTCCCCGCCCGAAGTCAGTTACCTGACGGACTTGGTGCGGAAGGGGGCCATGCGGGCTCTGCCCACCCAGCAATTTACGGTCATGACCGAAGAGAACATGGAG
>CALELH010000667.1 GCA_937902595.1 uncultured Myxococcales bacterium | reverse complement strand
CCCTGTCCCAGTCTGGCCGAATCGACTCGTACTCACGTCCGGTGACGATCCGTATACCAGACCTCGCGACCTTCGCCTGCTTATCGACCGCCCATGGCTTAAGCGGCTCCCCTAAATCGAGCTGGCTCCAGAAGACCTTGTCCTGTTCTACAAAGCCTGCTGAGTTCATGAACGGTTCACTGTCAGGATTAGACAGATACCACCGCACCCTGAGCGCCTCGCATCCTACCTCCCTTGCGACCTGAGTGACTCGCTCGAGTAAGATGCTCCCAATCCCCAAGCGTCGCATGTCGGGGTGCACACCGCCGATGAGCCGGCCAACATCCTTTCTCTGAAAGGTCGACAGGAAGAGCGCGCCAACGACACGATCAGCGGCGAGGGCAAGTAGAGCGCCCTCTTCACAGCCTGCGATCATCTTTGGAAAACTGATGAGCAGCTCCTCTGGCGAAGGCAGCGGGTGACGGGGCTGTGCAACCTCCATCAGCTGAACGAACGCTGCCGCATCCTCAAGACAAGGACGCCAATTACGAATCGTGATGCCAGGAACACAAATACTCATCTCATTCTCACCGCTCGTCCGTTCGATGGCCGCAGGGCTTCCAGAGGGTGCCACCCCTTGCTCGCCATTCAAAGGCTCCATAGGCTGCGAGAAAGCGCTCTGGGCAGGGTGCGCTGATACACAGTTCCTCTCCGGAGATAGGATGCGACAGAGCTATCGACTCAGCATGCAGGAATAATCCAGGTAAACCGAGTACGTCTCTAAAGAACCGATTGTGGGCCCCATCACCGTGACTCGTATCGCCCACAATAGGGTGTCTTAGATGCGCACAATGCCGTCTCAGCTGGTGCCAACGTCCTGTTCTTGGACTCAAAGAGACGGCGCTATATCTGGCCGTCGGATACCGGCCGACCGGATGCTGCACCTCAGCCGTCGCCAAACGCCGCCATCCAGTTATATCCTCTCTCTTCTTGTCGTCATCGCGTCCACTCAAGGGGTACTCCAAGAGGCCAGACTCGTCGACAAAGCCTCGAGCCACTGCCAGATAGCTTTTCCGTACGGCCTGTGCAGCGAACTGATCATTAACCGCTCTCTGTGTCTCGGGATCGAGGGCGAATAGAAGGGCTCCCGACGTGGGTCGGTCGAGTCGATGCACGGGATACACATGTCGTCCCAGCTGCGCTCTCAACACCTGAAGCGCGTTCAAGGCGACGTCGGCTGCGATGGAGCTACGATGCACCAGCAGCCCTGGGGGCTTGTCCACACAGATTAAGTGAGGGTCTTCGTAGAGAACCCCTAGCGTGTACTCAACATCCTCTTGCCCGCTCGATGGAATCATCCTGGTGTGCACTCAGCTCCAAAAAACGACTTCAGTACGCTCAACATCCGCCGTTAAAAAGCCCCCCAAAGTAACCCTCGGCCGATTCCCACGAACCGGGCTCACTCGATGAACGTATCGACCGGAGTTGAACACAACCAGGTCCCCGGCCCCGAGGTTAAAGGCATACCTCTTGTACCCATCTTCCAGCGCCTGGGTGTCTAGAAACCGCGTCGGTAACATAGGAGGATCCGGATCCGACCCCCACAATCCATACACGATCAGCTGACCGTCCACTTCGGCCGGCTGAAGGGTCACAAACCAACTCAGGATGACGCTGCGGTCATAACGCTCATCCATATGCTCATAAATCGGGAGCCCGTAGTGATCATCGTGATGGGAATAGATCTGAACCCCCGGATCGAGCGCTCGGAAATTATAGGGCAACCAATCAGTCTGCTCATCGAAGGCGGGTGGCCCTGAGGGACGTCCCTCCGAGAGGCCGCTAAAGAGACGCCCCAGCGCCTCTAGAGGTCCATCTCCACCAAAGGCAGCCTCATCATAGTCGTGGCGTTGCGCTGCGCTCGCACCGTAGCGCTCCGCGGGCGGCCCTCGAAACGCCGTAAAAGTGGGTGTCGCCGCGTCGCCAATGGTTCGAAGTTCGCCCCCTGGCATGCCCTGATTGGGTGATGCCCAGCGCGCCGCGTTTTCGGCGGACTCAAGTCGAGCGGTGGCGTCCCTGACCACCGACTCCTTCAAAGCACCTCGGATCACGACTCCGGTCACATCCGCCCGAAAAACAGCCTCCATAAGAGATGGGTGCTCCGTGACGTCATCCGCGTCGATCTCAACGACCCGTATCGGATGGCCCCTGCCCTCCACATCTCTCACCAGCTCCTTCATGCATCCCTCGAGTCTTTCTAGGTACACCACCAGAGTACGCAAGCCCCAGACCACTGAAAAGGACTTCTCAGCCCGCTGGTTCGGATTCGTGAATAGTTCAGACTCAGCGGTCCTTTCGAGCGCCGGGCCAAATCAGCTCTTCGAACCAACTCGCCGGCTCGCACGCCTCTAGACCATACTCGTCAGGTACCTCGTCGGAGATCTTCGCGGTGCGAAAGAGTACATCCCAAAAGAACAGAAAGTTTCCGTAGTTCCCCTTGTAGTGGGTGACCCCGTCGGCTGCATGTTTCCCATGATGGGCGGCGTGGGTAGTGGGCGTAGAGATCACCCTCAATACCACCCACATAATGGGCCTCAAATAGCGCTGTTTAAGGAGAGGTTGATCCCAACGGACACTTGAATGAGCGCTGATAATGACCGTCATCTTTGCCACGATATAGACCGCGTAGACGCCCCCAAAGCCAAGGTGCATCAAGACCGCTGAGATCCAAAGCCCAGGCATGAGCGCGTAATACAAGAGGCTGTTACGATAGACGACGCGCACCGACAAGTATGCGCCAGAGTGATGTGCTCGATGAAAGCCATAAAGCCACGGCACTGAGTGCGACAGACGGTGCCACCAATATTGAGTGAGATCATCGCCAAGTAAGAGCACGACGAACATCAACCATGCAGGCCAATGGGACCAGGCATCCGCTGAACCTGGGACTAGGTTCTCAGTCAGAGCTCCAGCCACCGTGATCGTTGTTGGAATAATAACCAGTGGAATCAAGAGGATGGCGACGATCTCGAGCACAGCGTCCTTACCGCTCGAGTGCTCTCGCTGAAGGAAGCGCCCCATCGTGAACTCTAAGACAGCGAACGCTGTGAAGATTCCCGCGACTAGCCATGTGTAACTCATGACAGACACCACTCCACTCAGGGGTCATTCAAAGGTCGCGACCGCTCTCAATCCCTCCAGAGCAGTTCGTAACTCATTGAGTGGCCGATTCGGGCTGAGAACCCTCTCACCGACTTCGCTGCCATCTTCTCACTTGTGCTCACGGGAATATAGGAGACGAGTTTGGCACCAATCCCCTGCTTCTCCCCCTGAGCACGCCCCGATGACGCTGGGGGCGTATATTCAATCCGAGCACCCAGCTTCCCCGTGTCCTTTAGAAGCGCGTAGAGGTCACGAAAGATGATGAAGGCAGTGTCATTAGAATGTACCGACCAATTAGCGACCGGCATAAAGTCCACAAGATGGATGAGTTGGTAATTGAGCTGTGTCCAAAAATCGTCGGCGCT
>CALELH010000666.1 GCA_937902595.1 uncultured Myxococcales bacterium | reverse complement strand
GGTGGCCAGGGTGGTAACCAAGGCGGCGGCTGGGGCGGCGGCGGTCAAAGCAACCAAGGCGGCGGCGGCGGCTGGGGTGGTGGCGGACAGGGTGGAAACCAAGGCGGCGGTTGGGGAGGTGGTGGCGCTCAGTCAAACGCGCCGAAAGCAGCCCCAACGAACGCTCCATCCGACTCTTCAGGAAACAACGGCGGCGACGACCCTATCCCCTTCTAGGTGGCAGTCGGTGATTCAGCTCACTTGAGATGATTCGCTCCGCCTCCACATCGGGAGCGGAGCGAGGTTAGATAATCTGCCGGCTGAGGATACCGAGGTCTCGGACTCCAGCCCATCAAGCACTTCACCGCGACCAAAGCGCTAGGGCCACGTGTCAGCCTGTCCAGGCTTACTGTGCGCTCGTTCTTCGCTCTTGAGCTTCCAGCCAAATCGACCATGGACCCAGTTCTGGACCCAGGAGGCTGTTCGCACTGTCATATCTTGTTTGGAATACCAGGTGAGCTTCAACATCACCTTCGCGGTTGTCGCCCGTGGGCCTGGGCTTACGATGCGAGTAACCTCGATATCGTGAATCTTGAGACCCCGAGCGGCCGTGCTCCGATTTAGCATCCATCGCTCTCTGGTCTTTAGTTCAACATGCTGCGCCGCGTCAGGCCACCGGTCCCAACGGATCTGCTGTGTGAACGCTCGAAGCGTGTCCCTAAGGTGAGTCATCCGGTTCTGAGTGGCGCAGCCCGCCAAGAGACTGATGAACACGCCCACCAGACAGAGCCAAATTGAGCCCTGCTTCCTCATCGCGTCCGTCATGACTTCTTCCATCCGATAATCCGCATGAACCTCTCCCTGTCCTCAGCTCCGAACTCTCCTGTCACGAGCAAGCCCACTAAGAACGTAAGACCGACGACTACGGCTACAACAAGCGATGCGACTCGTCCCATCTCTGGGAGAAAGGTACCACCCAAGACCAAAATCCCCATCACAGAAATTACGCGAGCAAAGGTCATGAACGGAATCGGAGGACCAAAGGCGCGCCACAATGAGAGGAGCCCAAGGAGTAGACCCGAGGTGAACGCGGCGCAGGTTGAGATACCTGCGAAGCGGAGAAGATCATCCGCAGTCTCTGCTCTCGGAAGGACCTGCCAATACAAGAGTATCGCGATGACCACCGTCACGAGCCCAACGGTAAGCGCTATTCCAGCGCGTCCAGAGGACATCAAGAGCGTGTTGACGATGTTAAACAAGCTAAACGAGAAGTAAGCAGGCGCCAGCCAAAAGAGCGCGATCGCACCTGACTCATATCCGCTCGGCAGTATCCGAAACATCGCCTCAGGCAAGGCGATTAGGACAACCACCGCCGCTCCGACCAAGATCATGGAGTAACGCATCGTCTGGCGAATATAGAGTTGAGTGCGCTCTCGGTCTTGAGAGAAGGTCGACTCCGAAACCATCGGAAAAATGACGAAGGTGATCGCGATCGTGGCCTGCCACGGTAACCGACTCACGTTAACCGCCATTCCATAATTGGCCATCAACGCATCAGCCTTCTGGCTGACAGCGATTCGAACCGACTCGGCCTGCTGGCTTAACCAAACAACCGCGTCTCCTGACTCGGCAGCCCAGCCGGCCCCCTTGGCAAAGAGAGCGATAATGGTGGGCTTAAGGAGCACGCCATCCAGCTTGAAGATCAGGTTGAAGACAAGTGTGTACAACATCACTTGGCCAGCGAAGCGATAAAGAGCTGGCTGAGAGTCCCCGTCCTCGATGCTTCTGCTGACATAGATGATCGCGATCAACATGATGATCACCGCCGCCATGGCGAACCCATAAAACGCACCAAGTACGCCGAGTCCAATGGCGGCCATCCCCAAGACAAGCGAGACCTTCAGCGTGGTGAAGCCTATGTCAAACATCGCCTGCTGCCGGAACCGCTTTTGACCATTGAGCGTGCCGATATAAACCGTGTAAATCCCGTAGCAAAACAAGATGAGACCCGCTGCGCGGTACCCATTGACCAGGTCTGGATTATTTCTTGATTGAGCGATCCAAGGCGACGCGAAGAAGAAACCGCCTCCAATGAGACCACCGACGATCAACATCATGGTGCGGGCTTGTCGGACGATCCCCCCGGGTGAGTCTGGCCTCTCGGCGACAAACTTGGCCACCGTCTGCATGACGCCCGTGACCATCACCATACTCAGGATGCTGAGGATGTTGTTCAGATCGTAATATTGACCGTAGAGCGCACGACCGTTATCGCTAAATTGCTCAAAGATGAAGGGAAGGCCAAAGGTGATCGCCGTGCCTCCCACCATGAACCACACCTTGGCTCCGGTAATGACCAGGAACCCCCGGCCAGCTACGGCGGCGTCGTTCTTTGACCCTGTCTCACCCTCGTCATTTATGGGCGGCGCGGTCTCCGATGGCGTGTCGCCATCGGTCAAAAGCCCTGCGGCCTCTTCCTCGGTACGTTCTTCAGCCATGTTCTTCCATCGACAAGTCGGTCGGCGGAAGATAGAGAATCAAGTGTCGCATCGCAAGCTCCGCTTGTAGGCACCCAGGAGTAACGGAGGCACAAAGCTATGCATCGCATCACGATAATGCTCGCTTTGATCATCTTCACAAGCTGCTCGAAACCACCAAGCCCCCGTTTCGAGCGGGTACAAATTGTTCCTCATGGATCGAGCGACTGGTTCCTGGGTTGGTCGCAAGTTTCACACGCTCAGGTCGACGGTGAGCCGGTCGACACCTCGCAGCCGCTCATCATCTCAGGGACGAGCGAACACGTCGTGTCCTATGGCGATCGAATACTCACAGTTCCGATGAGAGCAAAGGAACCCTGTCGTACAAAACGGGTCGTCTTGCTCGGAGACGGACGAGCGAGCGTGGATGGACTAGGACCATCCGCGTATTGGCCGGGCATATTGAGGGAGGTCTATCGAGAGAAGCCCGAGCTGATCCTCAACTCCGGTGACCTCGTCAAGAACGGCACCTCACAGACCGAATGGGACAATTTTCTCAGGAACACACCGGAAACTCCGCCCATGGTCGTCGTCCGTGGAAACCATGATCGTGGGCAAATTTTCGATCGGTTACAGCTCGTCCCCGGCCCGGTGTTTTGGTTTAGAGTTGGAGCTGCTTTGGTCGTTGGAGTCGATTCAGAGATCCCGATGACATCCCTCCAAGACACGCTCGGTCAGATCGATGAAATATTGAACAAGGAAGCCGCGACCTGGCGCATACTCTTGATGCACAGGCCCATCTGGTCCCAAGGCAATCACGGGAGTGATGAGAGAGGCTGGAACGCCGACTGGGTTCCATTAATCGATCGCCACCAAATCGACATGGTCCTCGCGGGACATGACCACAACTACGAGCGCTTTTGTAGGCAAACAGGGATGGGATCTGCCCGCCGATGCCATGACGACCGTGGGACCGTTTACTTGGTGAGTGGTGGCGCTGCGACCTTCACGAACCCCATCCCAGGTGTCTCTCGACATGTGCCAAGAGAGACGAAGGCGATCGACGCCGAGTTCTCGAGAGTGTTTAGTGGTTCCCACCATTACGTCGTCATGGACATCTCCCCCTCCAAGTTGTCGGTGCGAGCGCAGCGTACTCGCACTGGTAATGTGCGCCAAAGAGCGGTCATAGATGCCTTTACACTGAACAAAGGTGGTGGCCGATGCCCTTAGTTTCGGACCAGGTTACCGTCACCTTTGCCCCATCCGGGGTTACCAATACGGTGAATCGTGGTCGGCGATTACTGACGGTCATTCGCGAGGCTAAACTCCCCATCGGGTATTCCTGCCGAGGGCAAGGCGTTTGTACCGCGTGCGCTGTGCGGGTTATTGGCGATCTTGAGCCTGCCAATCTCCAAGAAACCAAGCTCATCGAACGCATCGAGGATCATGCTCCAAACCAGGATGGAGCGATCAGAATCGCCTGCTTGGCGCGAGTAGATTCAGATCTGACCGTTCGTGCTGACTACTGGTAGCTTTGAGATCTGAGAACAATCCCCCGCTCCATTGTCGAGCGAGTCCATTGATCGCCATCTTTAGATACGCCCATTCCCGTCAAAAGCCTGACAAACTCTCCAAATGGTGTCACCAAAAGTTATCAGGCATGTATGACATTATGATCATGACTATGGTCTCAGTGTCATGCTTGGTGATGGTAGTACTGCCAGAAATCGAACAGAACCGTGATGGCCGATTAACTCGGTAGACCACGAAGGGACACCACATCTTATTGGCGTGATGGCTTTAATGATTATTTAAAAAACGAACACATGGAAAAATAATAGGTCTTTATTTTTAAGTACTTAAGGTCAGCCATAACAGTAAGACACACAAAACCTCTAAGCCACAGAGGTAAGAGACCGATCTCATAGATGAGAGGTTTCTTTCGCGTAAACTCACGGACGTCGAGGAGGCGTGGAGTAAATTCCAACTTCAAACTATGCGTTGGTCCGCAAGTTGGCACGACGATCGCATGGATAAGGAAGATGTAGTTGAGCGGTTTTTTTCCAGATTTCAGGAATAAACCCGCCGCATAAGGTGTTGAAGTTGGAGGATAGGAGGATGAGATGGTGATCACCAAGGAACAAGAGAAGTTGCTCCTTGCTCGAGCTCGACAGGGTGACGAAGATGCATTCGCCCAGTTGGTTCGTCCGCTAAGAGAGCGCATCTATTGGCGCGCCGTGAAGGCAGTGCGAGATCTGGACGAGGCCGATGACGTCACCCAGGAAACGATGGTGAGGGCGTTTACTCGACTAGCCACATTTCGAGGTGACGCCCGCTTCAGTTCCTGGCTCTATATGGTGGCCAGCAACTGCATTCGGATGCATCTACGTACTCGGCGCCGCCGCGGGGCGCTGCGGATCGAAGACCACGTCAACGAGATCGAGACAGGCTTGAATAATGTCACTGATCTGCCCTTGCGGCTCCCCGACGACATCGCGATTCAGAATGAATTGTTTGGTGCCTTAGACGACGCGGTGTCGCAACTGCCCTCGCAATATGGCAGCATCCTTCGACTATGGGTTGAGGATGGCCTCGATCTTAAGGAGATTCACGAGCGCTCTGGCTTGTCTATCGCGGCGATCAAATCACGTCTGCATCGCGCTCGACGTAGGTTAAGAGACTCTATCGAAGCCGAATATGGCGAAGGGGCTCTACTCGCCGCGTGACATCGGACGCGCTGGACACCTCATGGAGGGCCTCGCGTGCGGCTGACTTCGACTAAACTACTGATCCCCATCGCCCTCGTGGTGGTGGGGGCTCTTTTTTGGCTTCGGCCCGGTGGAGTATCCGGACCCACTCCTGAAGCACAGCCTGTCGCAGGGAAAGGTTTTGATCACTCACCCTTCTCTGCAGTATTGAGCGCGGTCGTCGATGAGACGGGCCACGTCAACTACAGCGCCCTTCGTAAGACCCCAGGCCCCCTCGATGCCTACCTAGGTATGTTGCGGGCCGTGAGTCCGGCCAACTCACCCCATCGCTTCAGATCAAATGATGCCCGGCTCGCTTATTATCTCAACGCATATAACGCTTTTATCCTCGCCGCAGTTCGAGATCATTGTCCGATTCAGAATATTCAGGAAGCCTATTTTGGAGGTGGTTTTTTCTGGAGAATCTCTTTTCTCATGGGCGGTAAAGAGATCACACTCAGCACCCTAGAGTCTGAGCGAATCAGATCCGTGATGCAGAGAAACCCTGCCGTCCGCCTCGCCTTGGTAAAAGCGGCGATCAGCTCTCCAAAACTTGGGCGTGTTGCGTTCCAGGAAGAGAGCCTGACCAAGCAACTCAATGACATGGCGAAGGCAGCCGTCGGAAATCCGCTTATCGTAAAACGCGTTGGTGACGAGCTTCACCTCAACGCGATATTTCAGTGGTACGAAGCAGAGTTTGGTGACCCAATTAACTGGATTGGTGGTCTAGCCCCCGAGCTCGTTGAGGGGCATAAGAGTAAGAAATATGTTCCGTATGATTGGTCTCTGAATGGAGATTGTGGACAGTGAATCTAGACAGCATGAGTTGACGCTTTGCAGGACCCATGCTAACCGCCAAAGGTGTCGAGAGATCACTTAGAGTAGGATTGAATGAGTACCGTCGTAGTCGTCGCAGAGAAGAGTGCTACCGTCCGGAGGATGATCGAGATCGCCATCGACGGGCTCGATACGAGCATTCACTGCGCGGATCATGGCGCTGCAGCCCTTCAGGCTGTACGAGACAACGTCCCTGCCTTAGTGATGATCAGAAACGATCTGCCAGGTGAAGACGCGTACGCAGTCACAGAGCAGATGAGAGCAGATCCCGCTCTTAAGCATATCCCTGTCATTCTACTGCTGGGCCGTAATCAGACGCCTGATGTCATCAGATCGGGAGAACTGAATTTCGCTGGTCATCTATCCCTGCCGTTTAAGACTCAAGCCCTTGTAGAGGTCGTCTGTGCTGCCCTCGAACGAGAGACCCCAGATGTCGACCTGTATCGTCCATACATGATGGAGATACCGCTCGCTCAGCCGGCGCTCTCTCGAGAAACTCAAGAGAGTCCAAAGACGGAAGTCAATGTGGTTGAGGAAGCAAAAGGCTCGGACCCAGAGATGTTGATCGAGACGAGCGCGAAAATGGATCGCCTCACCGTCGACACCTCGAGTCAAGGCGGAGAGGATCTGACCTACGAGCTCCCCGAAGATACAAATGATACTTTCGGTGAAGCGGCGACCCGACAGG
>CALELH010000665.1 GCA_937902595.1 uncultured Myxococcales bacterium | reverse complement strand
CTTTACGACATGCCGAACAATGGCGACCAACGTGATCGGCTCATCAAGCTTGGGGAAGGTGAGCGTCAGATAACACTCTTCTCCAAGCTCCGAGGGCGTCTCGGTCTTGATAAACAATCCACCGCGGGAGATATCTCGGGTGTAATCCGCGATAAACGAGTTGAGCCGCTGATATTCCACACGGATTTCAACGGGCGCTCGAGGTGTATTACGCTTTGAGTTAGAGGCCATATGATCAAAATCTCATATTCGGAACCGTGATGCTAGCTTCGCAAGACAACGAAGGAAATCTGTACCCGCTATCCGGACCAGCTACGGTCTGGTTGGTTTTGGTCTTTATTACGTCCTGCGTGCTGTGCTTTGTCCCTCTCTTCAACCTGCTCGCCTTTGAGTTTGCGTTCGCTGTCTCGGTACCCCTATCTCTGGGTGCCGGACTCATTCGCGCTCGACAAGAGACAAATGAAGAGCCTTGGTGGCCTTTCACGAAGCTCGCTGGGCTCACCTGGATCGTAGCGCTACTACCCATCACACTGAACGCGCTGCGTGTTCAGAATTGCGATTATCTAGAGGGAGCGCTGCTCTTCCTGGTCTTTCCCGTCATCAGCACCTTGGTCTCGGCGCTTTGGGGCGCCACTCTCGCGCGGCTTACATCGCGCTCGTCCATCGCGTTTATTGCTCTCTGGTTTAGCGCTCTCCTCCTCGTCGGCTATACCTACTACATACATCCCCCCGTGGACCTCTATAGCCCATTTATGGGGTACTGGCCTGGAGCGATCTACGATGATGTGTTCCGTCTAGAGGAGCCTCTCCTGTGGTCTCGTCTCGAAGACATATTGCTGGCCCTCGGGGCCTATATCTTGGCGCGCATACATCAAGCAAAGGAAGCCTACCGTTGGCGGTGGACAATTCTGGTCTTGCTCGTATGTGGCGCAAGTCATTGGGGAGCCAGAAACTCAGGGGTCTACCGCGACGCGACCTTCATCCAGGCTGCTCTGGGAGGCGAAAAGAGTTCTGAGACGCTCAGAGTCTTTTATCCCCAGTCATGGTCCGAAAAGAGAGTTGAGCTCATCTTCACCGAGCTAGAGTTCGCCTACTCCGAGCTTGAATCGTTCTTCGGTAGCGCCCCAAAGGTCCCGATTACGGTCTACCTTTATAGTAATCAACAGATGAAGAAGCGCCTCATGGGAGCCAGGCGAACCTCTATCGCCAAGCCATGGCAATGGAACTTTCACGTAGATCGACCAAAGATAGACCGAGCGGTCATCGTCCATGAGATGGCACACGTGTTCGCCGCTCAGTTCAATGATTCTCTGCTTAAGGTTCCCCACGGAGCGTCGTTATTGCCCAATATGGCCCTCGTCGAGGGGATAGCCGAAGCTGCGACTTGGCGAGGAGGAGCCCTTGACCTCCATCAATGGAGCGCTGCACTCCATAGACTTAAGCTCGCACCGAAGATTGAGCACCTCCTCGCTCCGGAGCGTTTCTACGGACAACACTCAAGGACCGTCTACACTCTCTGTGGGTCAATCTATCGATACGTACACCAAGAGTTTGGTCAGTCCGCCGTTCTGATCGCATATGAGACGGGCGACTTTGCGGCCGCAACCGGGGTTGAACTCTCCGAACTTACGGAGCGTTGGTCTAGATTCCTTCAAGAGACCACTATCCCCGCGAACGCACTCGAGGAAGCGAGAGCGATGTACGATCGGCCCGCTATCTTCGGGAGAGTCTGCGCAAGGGAGATCGCCTCGCTCAGACGAGACGCCTCTAGAGCGATCGCTCGAGGAGATCGCTCGAGAGGTGTCGAGATCCTAGACTCGATCCTGAATCACCTGCCTAAAGATGTCAGGAGTCGAACCGCCAAGATGCGCCTCTACCTGACAGAGCGAGACCTGAACCGAGCCGAGCAGATCGCCGAAGATCTCGCCGCAGACAAACACTCCGGAGGCAGCGCAAAGAGCTTAGCCCATGAAGTGCTGGGAGATATCGCGCTCCTCAGAGGGTCCCCCGACGCTGCCCTCGCCGCCTACTCAAAGGTCGAGAAGGCTGTGTTCTCACGAGGACGTCTGCGCGCAGTGCTCGTGAAGAGAGCGAGTGTTGGACAGCCGATCTCTAAGCAAGTTGTCGAATACTTGTACGGTTCACCAACAGAGCTCACGAAGGTCGAGGTCACGGAAAGGATCGTCTCTGATGCCCCCGCTTGGCCAACTGGCCGATACTTGAGAGGGAGAGCGCTGCTGGCCAGCGAAGACTATCCTCGCGCCATCGCTGACTTGAGCGCTTTCGCTCAATCCGGCTCCAGTCACGTGCTCCGCTTTGAGTCATGGAGGTTAATGGCTCACCTGGCCTTTACCAAGAGGTGCTACCAGAGGGCGGCTGAAGCGTTCGCAAGTTTGGCCAGCCAAAGCGACCTCATGTTGACGAAAAATGAAGTAAATTCGCTCGAACGTTGGGCCCGACGGAGCCGTTTCTTCGGGGCTCGACTCACCCCTGAAAACAAAGCTTGCTCTATCGAGATTGACATCGTCTCCAAGCCCGTCGAAGATTCAGCCGAAACAGGGAATAGCGAAAGAGCGCCTTAGGTTGATACTGTGGGCGCCGAGCATCGCGCAGAAAGGCCTGAAATAATGACCCGAACAATTAAACTCGTCGCCGTAACCTTCATCATCGCGCTGGCGACCTTCTCATCAGGCTGCACCAAGAAGTACGTTAAAGGTACTAAGGTGAAGTACAGCACCGAGAAACAAGAACTCGCGAACGTCGTTGAACGGTATCGAGTCGCTGTTGAGCAACGAGACGCCGACACTCTACGCAAGCTCACCAGCCTCAACTACTACGAGAATGGAAGCACGACGACCGACCCCAAAGATGACTATGACTTTAACGGTCTTGAGAAGGTCTTTGCCGACCTGAAGAACACCGTCAAGACGGTCAAGTACGCCATCGTCATCAAGGACATTCACGTCCTCGGTGAGACCGCGCGAGTAGACTATGAGTACAAGAGTCAGTATCTGCTGGCCGTCGGTGACCAAGATCGTTGGGCTACCCGGTCGGACAAGAATAGATTAACTCTCCGACGAGAAGAGGGAGAGTGGCGTATTCTGGCGGGGATGTAGGGTCAGCTGACCCAGCGGCGCTCGTCGCCTATTCCTAGGAAGACCACTCCTCGACACTCCATCGCCGACGCCAATAATCTGGGCTGAACGCAAAAGCGTAAATGGCAGCGATCTCGGGAACCTGACTCAATAAAGCCCTGAAATCGGCTGGCCCCGACACGGCCAGTTGCCGACCTATAGCGGATTCACCTTTAAGACACTTGGCGGCCGCCGCGAAGTCGCCTGCCGCGAATAAGCCGATCCGATTGGCTGAAGAATAGACCCAGTGTGTCCAGGCTGTGAACGCATCATCACCGCAATCGATGACACGCCCTGCTCGCTCCATCCACTCAAGGCGCTGCTCCTCCGTCGTCTCCTCCATGAGAAACCCTGCCCAGTAGGCGATCCGGTCTTCGTCCGCCCCCATTTCAAGCGCATACTCGGGGCCACGCTCTGCGTCGGAAAGCGCCATTATCGCTCCAAAGAAGGCGAGCCTCTCTCCTGGTGGCAGGCTGCTATACAGCGCGTTTTCACCCGTAACCAGATGTGAGGTCCGCGCCGCTCGAAAGGCTAACTCTGCCTCACTGCTTCGACCGACAATATCTTCGCCAACCAAGAGCTGCAGTGGGCTCAGGTTGATCACCTCAACACCTATGGAAGCGCCACGTACCAAGAAGACATCTACTTCGCTCAGGCCCAGCGCTTTATAAGTACGATCGATGATCTCAACGGTCTCTTCATAGAGCTCAACATCTCCAAACTCATCAACGCGAGCCTCATGGAACAG
>CALELH010000664.1 GCA_937902595.1 uncultured Myxococcales bacterium | reverse complement strand
TTGTTCACCAAGCCGAATTTGACCGGCCAGACGCAGGTGAGCTGAGGATCATCAGCGACGCAATAAACGGAGATCTCGACCTCCCAATGCGTGCGAACAGCGAAAGTCCCTGCGTCCGTGTAGACCCAGCGGCGGTCGACTTTGGAGCAGCCGGCATCGGGCAATCCAGCGTCCAATTCGTAGCCATTGAGAGCTGTGGCGGCGACCCGCTAAGGATCGACGAGATTGAGATTATTGACGGCCGCGGCGACTTCGTTCTGACCGAGGGGGCTCGGCCTCCCCTACCCGCGATGCTTCCCGCTGCTGACCTGCAAGACCCAAGCGGACGCAGGCCCCGCTTCTTGCTGCGGCTAAACTTCGATCCACAAGAGGAGCGCGCATATGACGGCGCCCTGAGGATCGTGACAAACGATCCGTATAACTCGGAGATCATCATCGATTTAAACGGCCGAGGAGTTCACAACGAGTGCCCCCACGCAGAAGTAGCGGAAGACGTCCTGAATGTGCGTCCCCTCGACATCATCACATTGGATGGCAGCCCGTCCATCGATGTCGACGGACCCGACGGACGTCCGGTCCAATACCTCTGGACGATCGTGGAGCGGCCGATGGGCTCGACAGCTCAGGTGGTGGAGCGCTTCGACCGTATGAATCAGCCGGCGGAGGGCGGGAGCGAGGACGTCCCAAACACCCCCACGGCGCGCTTCTTTGTCGACCTCGCCGGCACGTATGTCTTCGAGCTTCAGGTCGTGGATAGCAGAGGGGCCCGTGCACCGAGCGATAGCTGCGAGCAGACCGTGGCTCGCATTGTGGTGAACTCCGTCCCTGAGCACGATGTTCATATTCAGCTCGTCTGGGACACGCCTGGTGATCTGGACCAGACCGACGATCAGGGCGCAGACGTTGACCTGCACTTAACGCACCCAAGCACTCAAGAGTGGTTCAATGGGGCGGGCCTGTACGATTGCTATTTCGCGAACATCCAACCGGACTGGGGGGCGCTGAATGATGACGAAGACGACCCATCTCTCGATATCGATGACACCAACGGCGCCGGACCAGAGAACATCAACCTAAACTCGCCGGAGAACACGACCAGCTTGGGCGCGCCGTACCGCGTGGGCGTTCACTACTTCAGAGCGTCTGTGGACGAGTTCGGTGGAGAGGAGACCTGGGGCGCAAGCGACGCGACCGTCAGGGTCTATGTCTTTGGAGAGCTCCGCTATGAAGGAACGCGCCAGTTGGAGACGACGAATGATTTCTGGGAGGTCGTCAGCTTTGACTGGAACGAAGAGGGGCAAGAGATCATCGAGATTGACAGAATCACTCAAAAGGTCCCGTAAAACCCCGTAAGCCACTAGAATCTAAAGGCGACTCATTTCCTTTGCCGCTGACGCGAAATGCGGCTTCTCTATGTAGGGGCTAGCGGGACTCACATAAGAACATAGAAAATCAAGTGACGGTGCCGCTAAGCGGCCGCGCCGTATTCGTCTACTCCCGTGAGGCACCACAACAATCACGAGAGGAGACCTCTAGGTATGTTTCAAGTTTACTCTAATGGCTGGGGTAGCTGGTCCGTGTCCTGGTCATGCGACGTCTGCACGGAGAGCGGGTGGCCGCTCTTGCGTCTCGCTGGATATCCAACACCAGATGCATGGAGATTAGTGGATGAGGGTCGAGCGATTCTTAAAGGCTGCATGGTAGATCCCAACGGCGACACCGAGGACTATGAATGTCCCAAATGTGGTTCTGGTGTTGACGTTCCACAGCAATATCGGGACGACGACCTCTAGAGAGCTTCGCTCCCTGAATTGACACCCTTGTGTACGAAGGCGATAATCTCAGCAAGGGGTACAGATGGCAGACGATTACGACAAAGCCAAAGTACCGGAGTTGCTCCTCCGGGAAGGTGGCCTCACTGAAGGTGCGGCTCGGATAGTCGCTCGAGAGACGGGCGTCCCCGAAGCTGACGTGTACGGAGTCGGCTCCTTCTTTCATCTGCTCAGCAGCCCAGACACGAAGGTCCGGATATGTCAGGGGCTCCCCTGCCGTCTACGTGGATCCGAAGCGCTGCTTGAACACGCGAAGGCGGTAGGCCTGCCCGTCGAGCCCTGCTCCTGCCTCGCCGCCTGTGATCGCCCGGTCGCCGTACTGCGAGAGAGGACAACGCTCCCAGAGGTGACCCCGGCGGACATCGACGCGACTCAAGGGGACTGGTCGACGCTGAAGGCAGCCGCGATCGACGACGAAGACGCCTGGTTTGGCACCATCTACCCAAGAGAGAGCCAGCCCGACCTGTGCGCTATCGATCTCGCAGGGGCCCAAGACTACTCGGGCGAAGCGATGAACCTCGCTCTTGAAGCAGGCTCAGAAGAGGTCATTCAATCCATCCTTGACTCTGGTCTGCAGGGCCGAGGTGGCGCGGGCTTTCCTGCGGGCATAAAATGGCGAGCGGTCCACGGCGAGGCCAACCCAACTCGATACATGGTGCTCAACGCAGATGAAGGTGAACCCGCGACCTTCAAGGACCGAGAGGTCATGATGCGACGCCCAGATCTCGTCATTGAGGGGCTCGCCATCGCGGCTCGAATGATCGGAGCCAAGACGATCTACCTCTACTTGCGTGGCGAGTTCCAAGGTCCATGGAAAGCCCTTGAGCGCGCTATCGACGAGTTCGCGAACCGGGGTGTCACCGAAGGCCTAGACTTCCATCTCCACGCAGGTCATGGCGCCTATATATGTGGTGAGGAGACAGCGCTGCTAGAGGCGCTTGAAGGCAAGCGTGGCATGCCTCGGCTCAAGCCGCCTTACCCGACCCAGCATGGGCTCTGGGGTAAGCCAACGCTCGTCCACAATGTAGAGACCATCGCGTGCGTACCAGCCATAATGAAACGTGGCCCGCAATGGTTCTCTGACCTTGGTCGCACGGGCGCCGGCTCAAAGCTCTACTGTATCAGTGGCCACGTCGCTCGACCCGGCACCTACGAACTCCCTCTGGGCGTCTCCCTCGATGAGCTCGTCGAAGCCGCTGGAGGCTATGTCGGTACGCTTAAAGCCTTCTCGCCAGGTGGGGCGAGTTCAGGATTCTTACCGGCGACGGAGCGCCAGCGCGCCCTCGATTTCAAGGCGCTCTCGGAGGTCGGCTCAATGCTGGGCTCCGCCGGTGTCGTCGTACTCAACGACACCATCGAGATGCCTGGGGCCGTGAAAGCCCAGCTCGAATTTTTTACCGCCGAGAGCTGTGGACAATGCGCACCATGCCGTATTGGTACTCGCTTTCAGGAGCGCGCCTTAGACCGGCTGATGGCGGCCGTTCAAGACGCGAGTGACGCTGTAAACGAGATTACACAACAGATTGAAGATGTGGCCTGGGAGATGGACGAGGGGTCCATCTGTGGACTGGGACAGATCGCCGCACTCCCCTTAACGAGTGCCATGAGATGGTTTCCTAAGGAGTTCGCGCATGAGTGAGAAACACCGCCTACTGATCGACGGTAGGACGGTCGAATTCGAGACCGGAGAGACGGTATTGGAGG
>CALELH010000663.1 GCA_937902595.1 uncultured Myxococcales bacterium | reverse complement strand
TCGAAGTAGCCCTCGTCAGGCCACGTTGACTATTGCATCTTTAGCGCTTGGCGGTGCCGCACGCTTTGACGATCGCGGCGAAGCTGCCACCAGCCGCGGTCGCCCAGGCCACGAGTTTGGCGCGGGCTTTGACGCAGGCACCGCTACGGTAGTTCTTCTTACAGGTCTTCTTACACGTTGACCGAGCCTGCTTCTTCTTCTTCAGAGTAGCCCTCTTCGCTTTGCCGCAGGCCCTCTTACACTGGATTCGCTTGATGAAGCCCTTGACCTTCTTACAGTCTTTCTTACAGGCCTTATGGGTCGCCTTAGCGTTCTTCTTGAGTGTCTTGTAGGCGTCTTTGCAATCCCCCTTGCACTCTTTCAACTTCCCGCATTTTTTTCGTACTTGGTCGAGGCCTGAGTTACGGCATTCCGTCCCTTGAACCGACGCTCCAAACTTACACATCGCGAGGGCTGTCGCCGCGATGGCGAGCGCGCATGCTCCGCTCGCGAGAACCTTCTCTTCGGCCTGGGCTTTAGCGACTGGCGTCGCGACCAGACCTAGGGTCATCATCGCCACTAAAAGTATACGGGTGAACATTCCTTAAGGCCCTCTCTGGTCCTGATTACACGCAAGCATACGAGGATGCCTCACCGTACGCCAACAAGAAACATGGCGCTCTGAGCAGCAGCGACGCCGCGCCGACCGGCGGTCTGACCAGGTGGGCGGCTCAACAGTTGGCATGCACGTGTATCGCTCAAGAGATGCGCCCACTGACCTATCGGCAGCTGACCAGCGCTGCGCCGAGAGTCCGCCATGCCTAGCCCGATTGGCGCTCGACCTGTCTCACGTGTGCATTGCGAGACTCCGGAGGGGACGTTTGCCTGTGTTATAAGCGGTGTGTTCGGTATTACGCAGGCTTTACTCTGCCTCAGGGCTGAATGGCTGATTGGAGAGGTCAATGTCACGCTTTGTCACGCTCGCTCTGGTTGGCCTGATTGTGTTCACGATGGTGTCCTGTGACGAAGGCGCTGCGGTGGATCGGGAGCCCGACGGGTGCGCGACTGACGATTGCATCCCCGGCGGCGACGCGGGTCCCACGGGACGACGATGCGCGGACGGATGTTATCTCAGTGAGATCTGCCAAGACGAGGTCTGCGTACCTGGTCCTCTAGAGGGCATGTTACCGCCGCCACCCGAGGCCATGCCAGGAGCGTCCGCTGCCTACGCGCGGGTGGCTCAGGAAGAGGACCTGTTCCAGGGTCACAACGCCAGCGGAAAGGTGGGCGATCTCATCATCGGGAATGACCGCGTTCGGTACATCATCGAGCGGGCGGGTCGTCGCGGCGCGGGGTTGATGCCCTTTGGGGGCAACGTCATAGACGTCCAGTCTCTTCAAAGGCCTGACGTTGAAGAGATGATGAAGGTGATCCCCCTCATCAATGTGGGCTTGACTGCCCAATTCGACGAGGTGCGTGTGCTCAACGACGGGAGCGACGGACGGGCTGCGATGATCCTTGCGGTGGGTGCGGACACGGTGTGGGATGCCATCGATCTCAATGGATTGGTCGGCCAGTTCAATCTATTGGGCTACGACGTCAACGCGGATCTAGACATCATGATTGGGGCCGTCTACGCCCTCGCTCCGGGCTCCGACAGCCTCCGCGCCACCTTTACTATCTGGAATCAGGGGGTAGAGACGCTCAACACCCCGGTCGGCATCGCCGTCGATCCCCGAGGACCGGTCCACGGGTTCACACCCACTCGCGGCTATGGAGACAACGAATTTGCTGAGATCCTTGTGTCGGGAGGCGTCCCTTATTTCGGGTATCACGGAGACGATCTCGTGTATGGGTTTGTGCCCCTGTTTTCTACGGAAGACAACGCGTTGTACATTCCCGACGCGAGCGCGCTTTTAGCCGTCGCTGGGGTTGGCGCCAGTGTGTTTGACAACATCTCCACCATCGCCGCGGTGTCTGATTCCAACTTCGACGTAGCGCCCGGCGCCGGCCGCTCCTTCGGCTTCCATTTCTACGCTGGACAGGGCGCGCCTGCGGGCCTCCACGCCTCGTATCTTGGCAAGCGTGGGGAGACGCCCGTGACGCTGTCAGGCACCCTGGAAGGCGCAGTGGAGGGCGCGCGGGTCGCTGTGCTGAACGAACAACGGGAGCCTCTGACGGTGGCCGACGGCAGTGACGGGACCTTCGAGGTGCAATTGCTCCCGGGTAATTACGCTCTGCAAGCCGGGGCGAAGGGCCACCCCCTCTCGGAGGTGGTGGAAGTCGACGTGGGAGAAGACGGCGCTGATGTGACGGTCACTTTGCCGGAGACCGCACGTTTGGATTTCGCAGTCAGGCGCGTCCCATTGGTCGGTGAAGCCACCACAACGGCGTGCAGGATCGACGTGATTGGACCGGCTGGGGTGACCTGGGATTGGGACGCTTGGCGGCCTCTAGCGGACGTCAGGGGTGATTCTCCCCCCGAGGGATATGGGGCAGTTCGCTACGCCCGTCACTGTGACAGCGCTCAGGATGGCGCCATCAAGGCGCCGCCGGGTCGATACCTGGTCGTGGTCTCCCATGGCCCAGCCCACTCTGTGGTACAGGCCGTGGTTGATCTGACAGAAGATTCACCAGTCACGGTCTCTGGCGATCTCTATGAGGTGATCGACACCAGCGCCTACGTGGGCATGGACTGCCATGTGCACAGCGTCGATTCCCCCGATAGCAACATCTCTATCGAAGACCGGGTCCTCTCCTATCTCGCCGAGGACATCCGCTTGATCGTGGCCACGGATCACGACCGCTTGACCGACTTTGAGCCAGCCATCGAGGCCATGGGGCTGACAGACCAGATGGGGAGCGTCGTCGGCGTGGAGACGACGCCATTCGTGTACGGCCATTTCATCGGGTTTCCCCAAGAGATGGACCATAGCCTGCCGGACCGGGGCGCGCCGGATCATGCCGGCGGGGCGGGTCCGTCTCTGACACCGCCGCAGATCTGGACGGCCCTGCGGGCCAACGGCGCCCAAGTAGTTCAGTTGGCTCATCCGGACACCTATTTTACCCGCTGGGCTGCCCTGACCTTTGATCCTGTCGCTGGCCTGGGCGTAGATCACGCCGTTCGTGGCCCCAACGAAGCGATCCGCGTTTTTGCTGATGAGCCGATGTTTGGTGCCGACTTCGACACCATGGAGATCTCAACGGGGCCCAGTAGCGCCAATGTGGGAGGTGGGTTTGGTCCACCAGGAAGTGGAGCGACGAGCGATGAACCTCGGATGAACACAGTGTTGCGACACTGGTTTAACTTTATGTCGGTAGGGATGCCTACTCAGGGAGTGGGGTGTTCGGATACCCACCGCCTGCTCGACTTCCCAGCCGGGTACTCGCGAACGTACGTGCCGGCGATTCTCGAGAGACCCTACGGTGACATCGCCGCGCTGGAGATGGGAGGGAACTCGCCCAGGCATGGCGACAATCTTGTGACCAATGGGCCCTGGATGACAGTACGCGTGGGTGAATTTGGCCCCGGGCAGATGGTGCCCCCGCTCGATGGAGAGGTCACGCTGGACGTCTCGGTCGACGTCGCCGCCTGGATGCAGCCCCCACCGGAGACCGTCGAAGTCTTCGTGAACAATACGTACGTGCAGCCTGCCGATACCGCGTCAAGCCGCGAGATGAACCCGAGAG
>CALELH010000662.1 GCA_937902595.1 uncultured Myxococcales bacterium | reverse complement strand
GTTTGGGCTCTTAAGGCTTGAGGCTCGAGGGCGGGATCATGACCTCGAAGAGGTGGACCGCAGAATCGCCGCGATCGATCCGGACGCGCTCATGACTTTGATCTACACCTCGGGTACGACGGGCCAACCCAAGGGCGTCATGATCAGTCACGGGAACATGATCGCGAACTGCGAAGCGTGCGCTCGAGCGGTCCCTATCGCCGCCGACGATGTGCTCCTCTCCTTCCTTCCCCTGAGCCACAGCTTTGAGCGGATGGCTGGGTATTACATGCCGGCTCTCTTTGGCGGAGCGACCATCTATTACGCAGAAGGCGTGGAGCATCTATTACCGAACTTATTGGAGGTGCAGCCTACGCTAATGACAGGCGTACCTCGGGTGTATGAGAAGATTTATTCGAGAGTTCGTCTCCTCCGCGCCCAATCCCACCCTGTTCGACGGGCGCTCATGGACGCTGCGCTGTCCGTGGGGTCCCGCGTGAGCCGCTTGGAGGAGTCGGGGCGAGCACCAGGGCGCCTGCTCGGTATGCAATACCGTTGGGTCCGAGACCGCGTGTTCGGGACGATCCGTGAGCGATTGGGTGGCCGGATTCGATTGTTTGTCAGCGGTGGCGCGCCCTTAGCTCCCGAGATCGGTGAGTTCTTTTATACGGCTGGTATCCTCATCCTTGAGGGATACGGATTAACAGAGACCTCTCCCGTAGTGAGCGTTAATCGACCAGAGGCGTTTCGCTTTGGGACCGTTGGGAGGCCACTTGACAACGTCAGAGTGAGAGTCGCCTCCGATGGCGAGTTGATGGTCAAAGCCCCGAGCGTCATGCTCGGCTATTGGAATCAAGACGAGACGACGTCTGAGGTCCTTAACGATGAAGGCTGGCTGGCCACCGGTGACATCGGAAAGCTGGAGAGAGATGGTTTCTTGAGGATCACCGATCGGAAGAAGGACCTCTTTAAAGACTCCGGTGGACGGTATATCGCGCCTCAGCGTATCGAGGGCAGGCTTCGCATGAGCCCCTTCATAGAGGAGGCCTGTGTCATCGGTGATGGCCGGCCATATTGTGTGGCGCTTGTGGTCCCTAACTTTGAGGCTCTGGAGCCCTGGGCGAGTGAGCACGGTGTCAACACCGTTGATCATCGCTCCCTAGTGCAGCACCCAATAGTGGAGGCTATGCTCAATAAGGTCGTTAAGCGTGTGAACGGGAAGCTGGCTCGGCATGAGGCGGTGCGCTCAATCCATGTACTCGACACGCCGTTTACGAGCGGCGACGATCTCTTGACCCCGTCGCTGAAGGTCAAACGTGATCGAGTAAAGGATCGGTTTGGGGCCGAAATAGAGTCTCTATATGCCATCAGCTCTGCAGGTGGGCGGGAACCGGTTGCCCAAGGCGACGTCGGGTAGTACGGTGTCAGCCTAAAGACATCGAAGAAGAAAAAACTCACTTGACGCTCTACGAAAAATCAGCCGGTATCATCCCGTTTCGGCGACGTGAAGGTAATATCGAGTTCTTGCTTCTACACAGCGGCATGGTGCGTAACCGTGACGCGGCGTGGGAGTTCCCAAAAGGCAGTATTGAGGACGGCGAAGAAGAGCAAGAGGCGGCCCTCAGAGAGATATGTGAAGAGACATGCCTAAAGGCGGTCAAGCTGCTGCCTGATTTTCGGGATCAGGTCGATTATCAATATCGTCGGAACGGTAACCCAGTAGAGAAGACGGTGGTCTTTTTCATTGGAGAGGTAGGGGACTGGGAGCCGATCCCAGACACCGCGCCCTCTCGTGAGCACTGTCCGCACCCCGATGAGGGGGTCTGGTTCGTTTGGGTGAGTGAGCGCGAAGCGCTCTCAAGATTGTTTCATCCGGGCATGAGGAATCTGCTCGGTCGAGCCTCTTTCTTCCTTCATGAGCACGATCGCATCATCGCGTTGAGCGCACCGCACACCGCGTAGGCGGAATCAAACAGAGTACAAGTGAAAGTGTGAACCGGTCTGGGCCGGTCTATGCGTCTGCAGCGAGCACGTCTGCCGCTTCGACGATCGAGGCGAGGTCTGGGGCGCTGGTCACGAGGGGCCCTAGCGTATCAATTACGTCCGGTGGAGCGGTCGCGAGTTGACTCAGCACATCGGTGGGGAGTGGATCGCTGAAGCGATGCTCCAGGATGCTGATCAACAGGTCTCGTTGACCTTGTAGATAGCCTTCCGCCAACAACTTCGCTTGGTCTTGTATATCCACGGTTCTTACCATGCTCTTTCGTTGTCCGCCTCGTGTGCACTTGGCAAGGACAGCCGTTGTCTCAAATCGCTGCAAGTGGCCTACACTATATAGAAAAATCACGTTCTTTACTGATCTATAGGCGTTGGTCGATCGGTCTGATGGAACTCCGTTTGGTGCTCGAACATGAAATCATGTTGTGCTTTAAACAGTTAGGCTGTTCCTTAACCGCTGAATCCAGACCACGGTCGCTCGTTCATTTGGAAGCTCCGGGAGCGCTCTAGGGTGCCCGTAAAGCCTCGATAGACATCAGGATCTGAGCCCGCACCTCGGGGTGCAGATCGTTGGATGCGGCCTCTAGATGAGGTAAGTGGGCTGGATCTCCGAGATGCCTGAAGGCGATAGCCGCGGCGGAGCGGACCGCCGGGTTCTCATCGGCGAGCCCTGACAGCGCGTATTTTACGGATTGATCTGGGCACATCTGCGATAGCTCTCTGATGACCAGGGTGCGTACTTCGGGGTCCTGATCAGCCGCGAGATCAATGAGTGGTTGTGGGTCGTGTCCATCACATAGTCTGCCAAAGGCGCGCGCTGCGTGTCGTCGTACGCTCGGTGTAGGATCTCTCAGCGCTTCGATGACATCTGGCAGCGCGGACGCGGTCTCGAGTCGGCCTAAGGCTTCAACGGCTGCTCCCCGGACAAGACACTCAGGGTCGCGGCTCCCGGACCGAAGCGCTGAGCAGGCTTCAGTGAGCCCGAGCCAACCGAGGCTTCGCGCTGCCGCGGCACGATTCATGGGTATCCCGTCTTTACTG
>CALELH010000661.1 GCA_937902595.1 uncultured Myxococcales bacterium | reverse complement strand
AGCGGAGGCCACGGTCATCGTACTCATGCCTAATTGTGGTCGGGGACGACCAGTCGATGTGCCGTCTCACGGTGTCGGACTCAAGTGTCAGATTCCCGTCTTGGTCGTAGCCGTATCGAAATTGCCGTCGGTACTCATTGAGGTTCTGCTCGCATGGATCGCACGCGTGCGCCTCGCAGCGATTTCGACCCAGAGTGTAGGCCGTGATTCGATCGCATTCGTCTTGGCGTAGACCAAATACGCATGGGGCGTCTTCCATTGGCCGCCAATCAGGCGTGTGCCCAGCCAGATTAGACCAAAAGCCGCCGGGGCGCTCCCATGGGAACCCTGGGCAGCAGGCGTCGTCACATGGAGGGAACCTAAACTCGCCCTGAGCAGGGCCCATGTCCGCCGGAGCGGCTCCACTGTCCTGGGCCAGCGCCATATCTGGTGCTAGAGCAGCGCCAGAATCGAACTCTATTTGTGCGTCGGCGACAGCGGGACCGCCCGCATCAACCTGGGCTACTGTTCCATCGCGAGCTTCGGTTGAGCCCGAATCCGGCTCAGGTGGCACCCCGAGATCACTCGGAGTCGGGGGGCCTTGGTCTTCTCTTGTGAGACTCGAGTCACGGCCCGATGGCTCACTGTCCGCCATGTCCGCTAGGGCGTCGGTCGTAGCTGCGTCTTCGATTTGCCCATCTGATGTCAGGTGTCCTTGGTCCAATAGGGGGGGCGGATCAGAGCTGTCAGCGGGGGTGCACCCCAAGAGTGAGAGAGAGGTCAGCGCGGCGGATAGATACAGATTCTTCATGCCCGGAAGATAGGGAGTCCTGCGTCTTCAATGCAAGAGTCATTCAGGATGTTCACTAAACGCGGTATCATTGGAGTGTCCGGTGACCTGGACCACCAGTGATACCCATCGCTCCGATATTGGGCTTTTGGGGGCTGGCGCACACGGAGGCCACTCGCGACAGGTCTAACGGTGCGGTTTCGCATCAGACAAAACAGGGGTGAACGAGTTTAATTTTGAGGACGACACCAAGACACCTCTTCGTTGCTTTAGTCTCCATTCTTAGTTGGTCAGTGGCGGCGGCAGAAGACGCCGAGGTCCGGGCACAGCCTGAGGCACCAAGTCCCGATAAGGCGAGGGCTGCGATCAAAGCAGAACCATCGAAGAGCGCGGTTGGGGGGCAGGGACGCAAAGCACCCGCGTCCCCCAAGGCGCTTACGCCTCCTCCCCCTGGTAAGGGGACCAAGAAGAGGGCGCAGGAACCGTGGCTCAAATACAGCTTTGAGCTGACTCCTCGCTATTTTGTCGGGGTCAACGACATCAATCATACTGCGCTGCATCCAGAGAGCGGGGAGCGGAGCTTCAGTCACTACTTGGCTCCCATCGTGGATAGTGACTACGCCTCTCTGTACCTATTCGCCGGTCTCCAGTTTCCGTATCGCTTCAGTCACCACTCTGGGTCGGCCCACGTCGAGCTCGACACGGGAGAGATCTATCGTGGGTCGGTGACGACGACGGATGAGACGAGCGGCGCGTCGACGGAGGAAGAGGCGTTCCTGTCCAACGAGCAAACACTGTGGGACGAGTTCGAGCAAACCTACTTTATAAGGCAGCTCTATCTGGAGCATAGCTTCGGCGCAGGCAAGCATCTGAACATCGCCATAGGTCGCGGTAATCCGGTGATCGCCCAAGGCCTCGTCTATAATGACTACAGCCCATTTGCGCGGGTGCGACTCTCTTCGGGCAAAGCCTGGACTCACCCACTTCAGCTCGACCTGACCCTCGTCGCGCCGAGCGATGGGTTTGTTCCCGAGGAGAGCGTGATCGGCAACCTAGAGTTGGCGCTCAAGCATAAGAGTTTGGGCCGCCTCTCTCTCTTCTTCGCGCACCTAAAGGACAGGGCCGACAGCGCGGCCGAGAGCTTTCGGCAGGTCATCACATCGGCGGTTCAAACTGGAGGGCGAACGGAGCGGAGTTTGGTGTCTGGCCGCATGTTCGCCTTTAACCGCCTGACGACGTTCTCGTCCACCAGCGACGTGAGCTGGGTTGGCGCTGGATACAGAAAGTACTGGTCGAGCGGACACAGCGTGTGGATGAACGGCTGCTTGAATTTTGGCACGGCGGAGGTGGTGATGGATGTGAGCGCCTTCCTCGTCGCCGCAGGTAGAGGGCGTAATCGACCTAGACGCGACATTTCAGGAGACATCGAGGTCGATCTTGATGTGAACGGGGCCGCGGGGCAAGCTGGTGGGAGCCTCTTTTTGAGCGGGGATTGGTACCTCTCGGGCTTCGCCGTAGCCATGACGGGTGATAAGGGGCTGAGTGGCCTAAGTGACTTCTTTCAATCGGGTCTGGAGAATGGAGAGGTGAGTGAGCGATTCGGCGCTTTCATGAGCGTGGTTCCGTACCTCGAGCACACCAGCATCTTTTTTAACGGTGGTTTGGATCAGGGGTTCTCGAATCGACGGAACGCCCTCGCCGGGATCGCAGGGCGGGGCGTTTTAGCCGCGGGTCTATCGGTCAGTGGGACCATTTGGGGACCCGTGAGCTTTGTCGGTGGTCCGGCGCTCCTACAGGCGATGCATGAAGGTCCACACGGTCTAGGGAAGCTCTATGGTGTTGAGTTTGATCACATCCTCACCGTCAGCCTAGGAACAGGCCTCAGCGCGAGCCTCGAGGTCGATCTTCTGCACACCGGAGACTTCTTCCCCGAGTCGGCGTGGAATAGCCAAACAACAGTCCAGATCTCGTACGCGCCAACTGGGCAATTGTAAGGTGGAGAGGCGCACCTCTCGGTCATGAAATGGGCGGGTGACCTGGCTTGTTTCCAGCGCAACGGGCTTTTGCCTGGTCGTGTCAGATCGCTGGTCGTGTGACTGCTATCAGAGATAGGTACCTGGGTCGTCTTTCATTGTTTTTGGGCCGCGGTGTGTCCTCCATCGCGGCCAGTCGCTGACCTCTGGCGTCTGCCATCTAACCGCTCCGAGTCTCCAGGGGAGAACAGAGAGCTCACCTAGTCCTGCTCAGGGCCCCAACAGACAGAGAAGGTGAGCTTGACGCTCTCATCCGCCGGGGCGTCGGCGCAGTCTGCGTCGAGCTTCGCAAGAAGGGGCCAAATCTGCTCTTGATAGAGAGCCTCTAATTCTTGCACTCGTTCGGGACGGGCTCTCATGCTCACGGTGCGAGTGAACGCGTGGGGATCATTATCAACAAAGCGACCTATGGCTGCAGCTGAGACCGCACGGAGCTGGTGGTTTAGTCCGGCGATTCTTGCGAGCCAGTCATCTCTCACCAATCGCCGCTCTGGTGTCGTGATCCCGTAGAGTCCAGAGTCGGTGCTCAGCCGGCCGCAGCTGACTAAGCTGTCGAGAGCGGCTTGGATGTCTTCATCTGCTGTATCTTTGAGTACTTGCTTGAGCCGGGAAGCGGAGATGGGTTGAGCCCAGAGAATGAACTCGATACGCCGCTCGAGAAGATCTCGGTCATCTGGACCGACGAAACGCTGGAAGAAGTTATCTTTGAGTTGGCGGGATAGCTGGTCGACCTTCCGCCGGCTCACGTCGAGTCTTGACGCGATCTCGTTGAGATCAAAATTTCGCCGTCGAAGTACGTGAAAGGCAGCCATGTGACCCAGGCGTTCAAAGGCCTTAAGGCCAACTCCGAACAATGTGCTCAGCTCGGCTGACGCCTGTATGAACGCGTAAAGCGTGCGGACTCGAAGCTCGTCCCCCTCGAGGGGAGGGAGGTCATCGTCTCTCTGTGTCTTAGGCATTGTCCTGTCCCCAGCAGATCCCTGCACACGATTTATCTTACGCAATTAAATGCGTTCCATGTCGTGGGCGCCAGGGATGTTTTCGGCTGAAGGTCTTTTGATTGGGGCGACAGATGAACGGCCGTCGCTTGCGTATCAGCTCCATGCCCTGGGGCTGACGACCTCCATCATGGCGCGCCGCGCCTCTGGGTCACAAACTCATGAGCTGTCACGATGGCCTGATGGTAGTGCAGTCGGAAGACAGCGTCTTCTCTCTGGGGCCACCATGGCCCCCTGGCTCCTCT
>CALELH010000660.1 GCA_937902595.1 uncultured Myxococcales bacterium | reverse complement strand
TTCGCTGCATATGCGGCCTCGATTACACCGCCTTCCGCTGAGTGCCCGGCCTGAGGTCGGCTGAAAGTCTTTCTGATGAGCTGGACAGTCAGGTCAGTGTTGGGGCGGAAGCTCATCATCTCCAGTCGACTAAACGTCACCTCATCACCCGCGGTGACCAGTTTACTGATTGTGCGCATATGCCTGTGGGTATCGGGGTCTCGGCCGCTTATGATCACCTCGGTAATCTCTCTGCCGGTCGTGGCTGGACCACTGAATTCGATGGTGAGTGGGCGGTGAGGGACCACTTGATGATCCTGGTGCGAGGTGATGGTCACGGGTCCGGGGATCGTGACCTGATTGGTGACCCGTTCACCGTCGCTCCGGTCCCAGTTGATCGAGTAGCTGTCTTCCATCGAGACCGCGGTCTGCTTGAGGAAATAGTAGGTGCCGCGCAGATTAAAGAGCACCTCATCGCCGTATCTTTCATTCATCTCGTGACCATCTACTGATAGGTGGCCACCAGCGAGGCGGACGGTTGTGCCGGTGTCGCCTCCTACTCGCAATTGTGCCCAGAAATTGAGTTTGTTCGTGTTCTCGTCGTACGACGCACGATAGTGTCCGTGGAGCTTATCTTCGTTCACATCCAGGTCGTCGATGGTGTCATTCGACATACACCCTGTCGCCATAAGCAGGGCAGCCAGCGCCAATAGAGCTTGAACCTTCATCTCTTTTCCTCCTGTGGTGTCCAGTGGGTAGAAGCTATAGCGAAGAGCGTGCCAACTCGCTTTCTAGGCGGGTAACGACCGTGTGGAGGCTCTTCTCTGGGGTATTCTTGCTCCAAGATGATGACAAGAATGTCAGGCGCTGCATGAGGGATGTTTAGGGGAGGTTGGACAGAAACTCTGTGATGATTTCCCCCACAGCCTGTGGAGCTTCGAAGTGAGGTGCGTGGCCCAGATTTGAAAGCGACGCATGAGTGGCCTTGGGCAGCTTTACGCTCATCTGATGAGCAATTTGAGTGAACTTGGGGTCATCCTCACCGGTGATAAGGAGGGTCGGACAGCTTATATTGGGTAGCTCGGACCAGAGAGGTGCCATCGAGCCAGTTCCATAGCCGCGCAGCGCCTTAGCGAGCCCCATCGCTGATCTGCTTATTCGGGTCTCTGAGAGCGCAGCTCGCACATCTTCAGAGGCGCGTCGCTGTGTCGCGATGATGGGTTTTTGTGACCATTCCCTAAGAAATTGCTGAAGGCCAACAGCTTCAATGTGATCCGCGAGTTCGTGGTCTTGGACACGGCGTTTGGCTCTCTGCTCTTCATCGCTAATACCGGGGGTGCCGCTGATCAGGATGAGGCCTCGGAGAGGAACATCGCTCGCGACCTTCAGCGCGACTCTAGCGCCCATGGAGTAGCCCATGACAACCCGGTTATCTCGCGCCAGCGCATTTAGGCTTGTCGCCAAACTGGGAATAGACAGCGCGTGCTTGCAAACCGTGAATGAGGCGTCTCGATGACCGGGGAGATCGGGCGCGTGCATCTGATGGGAGCAGCTCGCTGCTAACGGAGCGAAGTCCTGACCACCGCCCGTGAACCCATGCAACGCGAGCATCGCCGGCCCTTCGTCGTTCCAGCTGTGAATGAGCGATGAGTCGTCTAGATGTGGGTGAAGATTCATTGGAGCGTGTCGTCTCTTAGGCTAGTACGCGGTGGTCGCCTGTTCCTCAGACGGTGAGTCTAGATCACCCCCAGTCCAGAGATACCCACGGTCGCCATCAATGCGAGTCATCGTGAACGGCACTTGAACTCCAGCGGCTCGACCCCAGCGGCTGATGGAGCCTGTGAGTCCACCAAGCGCTTTCGCGTCAGAGATGCCGAGCGCCTCCATCGCCGCTTTGACGCTGCTCGACCCGACTCGCTCCAGGTACTCGAGAAAGCGCCGAGAGCGGTCCGGTAGGGACGCGAAGTACTCATCGTAGGTGATCGGTCCCGCCGGCTTAGTATCAACCTCGGCGAGATGACTGGGGGGCTCGATGTTGGCGCCTGAGTCATCGAAGCCGTGCCATAACCACACTCGCTCACCGCTCTCCTTGTACGCGCTCCAGGGCAAAGAGAGCCCGTCGGCGCTCGCCCAGCGACGGATAGATCCGGTGAGCCCACCGATAGATTTAGGCGCCGCGATGCCTAGGGAGGCCATGGCCTCAGACTGGGTCAGCGCGGCGGGTGAGCACTCCGTCATCAGCTCGACGAAGCGTTGGGTGCGTTCAGGCATGCCTGCGATGAATGTGGCCCATTGCTCGGATGGGGTGCCCTCGAGAGGAGGGCGCTGTGGCGGTTTACGCCGTTTAGGTGGCTCTATCGTTGGTGAGTTTAACTCAAGCCGTCCGTCAGCTTGGGCCGCCATCACTAGGGAGAGAAGGGCGTTAGCGGCCGCGCGGATCTCAGGGTCTTGGTCGGGCCCGATGTCGATCTCTAAGGTTAGCTTTATGCTCATGGCGCTCTAGCTCAGTTCAGACCTTGGTCAGCCGACGCGTCACACACGAGACTACTTAGCAGGCTCTAGTGCTTACGTCGACGCGGTCTCACAAATGCGAGGAGGAGCAAACTCCACCAGAGGCCGCTATTGGATGATGAGCTTGAGTCACAGGCGCAGCCGATCGCCTCTGGCTCCTGGTTCTGCGTCGAGCCGTCGACGCTTGGAGGTGGCGCGCCGCCACCCAGGTCGCTCGATGGCGGCGGAGCGCCCGCGTCAAGCTCGCTCGTCGGTGTGCTGGCGTCAGGGTCGGGGAGGACGCCCATATCATTGGCCGGGGAGGGGGCTAGCCACTCTCCTATGCACTGAGCGCTGCCGTCTCCGGCGACCTCACATATCTGTCCAGGAGGACACTCGACATCAGCGCATGGGTCTCGTCGACAGATCCCCCCGATACACGCCTCGCCTGGTGGACAATCTTCACACTCGGTCACGCATTGGCCCTCTTCGCATCGATCGCCCTCATCGCACTCAACACCGTAGCAAGGAGACGGCACACACTCCCCATCAAGGCAGTGTTGGTCCAATGGGCAGCTCACGTAAGCGCAGCTGTCGACGCACTCTCCATCGCGACAGAAGTTGCCGGTCTCACATTCGACACCGGCGCAGAGATCGGGAACGCAGTCCGGAGAGTCGCACCGCTCATTGTCCATGCAGCCTGTGCGTTCGCAGTCGTCCGGCCCACACTCCCCACCGGTACAGACTTCGCCCTCATCGCACGCGACGCCAACACATGGGTCAAAGCAGACTCCATCGCGGCACTCTTCGTTGAGCTCACACTGGACAAGGTCACATGGGTCCAGACAGAAGCCGTCGCGGCAGGTGAGAGGAGCCGGGCACTCATTTGCGATGCACGCGTCTCGGCATTCACCTTCCATACAGCGCTGGTCGGAAGGGCAGTCAGGGTCTTCGTCCGTCTCGCCATCGCAGTCATCGTCGAGGCCATTACATCCATCGCTGGGGGCATCCTCGCAGCGGCCACAGAGGTTCCTCAAGTTCTCGTCGATGGTGCCATCGCAGTCGTTGTCGAGACCATCACACAGCTCCACCTCTGGTGTGCTGACGGCGTTGCAGCGCATCTCACCCAGCACGCAGGCTTCAGTACCTTCGGCGCAGAGGCCTGTTCGACCCGAGACGCATGGCTGACCGACCCCGATGACATCTTCGTCGACGCGGTTGTCGCAGTCGTTATCAACGCCATCGCAGATCTCGTCGGCCCCTTCGCCTGAGGGCAAGCAAATATACTCGCCATTGTCACACGTTAAGCGCCCTTCGCTGCAGGCTCCAGGCTCGTCGCTGACGCACTCCGCGCCGACGGGCACCTCCTCATCGATTTCGCCATCGCAGTCGTTATCAAGCGCGTCGCAGACCTCGTCCGTTGGTTCGCCATTACAGAGATCACACACATCACCCAGCTGGTCGTTATCAGCGTCAGCCTGGTCTGGGTTTGGTATACCGATGCAGTTGTCGCAGACATCTCCTACTGAATCTTGGTCCGCGTCCGCTTGGTCGAGGTTGTCGGTCTGAGGGCAGTTGTCGCAGGCATCGCCAAGGGTGTCATTGTCTGTGTCGCTTTGGTCGGCGTTCGCTACGGCGATACAATTGTCGCAGAGGTCACCTGTTCCGTCCGCGTCATTATCTTCCTGACCGGGGTTCGCTCTACGTGAGCAATTGTCACAGACGTCGCCCAGTCCATCGCGATCCCTATCCGCTTGGTCCGCGTTCTCCACGGCAGCGCAGTTGTCGCAGATGTCTCCTAATCCGTCATTGTCGACATCTGATTGATCCGGGTTGGGCGCAGCGCTGCAGTTGTCGCATGCGTCGCCTGCGCCATCCCCATCGGTGTCAGCTTGGTCGGGGTTCGGTAAGCCGGGGCAGAGATCGCAGCCGTCGCCAATCCCGTCGCCATCGACGTCGGTTTGATTTGGGTTCGCTAAGCCGGAGCAGTTGTCGCAGACATCACCGAGACCGTCAGCGTCTCCATCTGCTTGGTCTGGATTGCCGACAGCGGCGCAATTATCACAGGCGTCTCCGACGCCGTCGCCATCGCCATCAGGCTGGTCAGGATCCGCGGCGCCCGGGCAGTTGTCACAGACATCACCGAGTCCGTCACCATCAGCATCAGCCTGATCAGGGTTGGGGGTGTTTGGACAGTTATCTTCAAAATCACAGATCGTGTCTTCGTCTGTGTCTACGCAGCCACCGCCGATGGATCTTTCCAGCACGAGGAGAGCGTAGGCTTGAGATGAATAGTCATTCCAGCGGCCATGGGGAGAGTTGAAGAACCCGTTCCCTTGCTGATGAGACATCAGCGTATAGGCGTAATCAAAGTACCATCGAGCAGGCTCGAAAGGGCTCGCATAAAAGCCGTTTGCTCCGGCGCCACGAGCAGGCACTCGAGCGATGGTGTCCGGGTCGAGGTGAAGCTGTCGATTCCCGAAGGCCGGGGCTTGATTCGCAGGGAAGGTGCCGAGGGAGGCTGGGCTGATCCCATTCGCGGCGACGACGCCCGAGTCCTCGATGAAGGTATACGCTTTCGCCGATGACCACAGATAATAGTAGTAGGAGATCGCCCAACTGTTCCTCGCAGGTTCGATCGTATTGTAGTTGTAGCGGTTGTAGAGCCAGCGGAAGTAGGCTTGAGCGCTCGCGTCATTAATGTCTGAGCCACCAATGATCTGGCACCAGAGTCCTGAAGCCGTCTGTTGATACGAGGCCGCGCTCCCTGATGAATAACCGTGCCCGCGTTCGCCACCGCCAAGCTCTCCGGCGGGGCCGTTATTGCGGTAGGCGTTTCTCGCTCGCGTGGTGAGATTGTTTAGGGTGTTGAGTCGGTTGGCGTCCGCGGTGTCCGGATCCGAGTAGTAGCCTCGCGCCGCGGCCAGTCCGATCATCGCTAATTGGGTGGTCGATGAGTCGTTGCAGTTTCCGTTAGAATAGCACCAGTATCCGGCGCCATTTTGGTTGCCCGCGATGCGGTCGAAGGTCTGATTGAGCGCACCCACCGCCGCGGCGTTTGGCCCTCCTGTTCTCACGTAGACTGTCAGCGCAGCTAGATTTGCACCGTCTCGGTAGGCATAGAACGCTTCATTTGAGCGACCGATGATATATTGGATGATTCGGTCCATGCGCGCGCGGTCAGCTTGATTCGCGGAGACGTACCCTTGAGGGACCGCCCGTTGGTCGGCAGAGACGGGCTTCTCCAAGAGCGCGAGGGCGACGAGGCCAGCCGCGTTTCCCGCCGAGCTGTCCACTTGGAATGCACCTTGGCCATCCAGCCAGTTTAGACCCGCGTTGATCGCCGAGTTTACGTCAGTACCAAAGGTGGTGATCTGTCCCAGCGCTGACCCTGGTAGGCTCAAGCTCGCGAGTAGTACACAGAGTAACAATCGGCGTACGCTCATTGCGCACCTCCCTTTAGGGTGTGGAAGAGAACCTAGGCAGTTCGAACAGTACTGGGAGTATAACAAAACTAACATGTTCATGCTGTACGTTTTGCAGACGCGTTATTTGTACGTCATCTCACACACTATCTAGACTCGCTTCGTAGAGTTGAACTCGTGTGGACTAGGCGCGCGTCAAAGGGGAGAGATGGGAGCAGTAGGCATCACGATCATGAAGACCCTGGGTGTCATCGGCGTCCTCTTATGTATGGGCTGTTCAGCCTGCGAGGGCGAGCTGATGGGGAGCGATGACGAACCGCAGTGCGTCGTGTGTACCGAGCATGCGCCACATTGGGTTCGATGTAGATCGGTGCGAATTGCCTCGGGAGGTCAGGCGGTCTGTGAGACCCCCGATGGGGTCGTCCTGTGCCAGCGGGTACGCGACTGCCCAGGACGCTCTCCATAATTCATCGAGAGAGATTTTCTGGTTAGGGGCGCTTCGATGTTATCGTGCATGAGTGACTTGAACTGACTCCACCCCTTCGGGGTGCCATTTTCGGTGTATGCATGAGATCCATCGTCGTCGACGGTATCACTCGAACGCCAGATAGCCCGCTGAGCGAATCCTTTCGCGCGGCGATCCGGGGTGGTGCGCCTATCCCCCCGACGGATCGGGTCGATTCACGTGGTTGCCAGCGCTTATCCGAAGCGATCTGTCGGCTACTTACAAATCGAGACGAGCGCCCTGTTTGGTTGGCTCAAGCGGAGCGCGTGGATGTCGCGATGGTAGAGGCGGCGCGAGCCGTTGAAGACGCGATGAGCGCTCAGCACATTCTGGGAGGAGAGCTTCAAGTACTGCCGGTCACCGTCGGCGTGCCTTCAGCAGACCAATTGCTGGACGGGGCCGCTGACCTCTTGGCGCAGATCGCGCGGGCTGTAGAGCGCGAAGGTACCCGCGAGATCGTGGAGCGAAGAGCCGCGTTGACGACTGGGCCCACCGCAGCGGTCGATAGGCTAAGGGCGGCCCTTCGCGGTGTTGTCCATCTTGAAGAGATTGAAGACCTGTTCCGAGCAGTCGCTCCGGGAGGTCCTCCGATTCGTGCTGACGTGGACGCGATATGGCAGGGGTTCCAGGTCCGCGCGAACCGTGTAGTTCATGATCCGTCTCCCTGGTTCATCAGTGAGCTGCAGCGGGAGACCAATCAGTTGGCGGCGGTCATCGATGAGCATCATCGTCTCGCGCAGGCGCGCATATCCTTTGTAGAGAAGGCGCTTGATGGTGTCTTCTCGGCCGCCATCGGCGCGATCTTCGGAGGCGCGCTGTTTCCGTTCACTAACTCCTTAGCTGCCGTGGGGGTCGCCTTGGTGGCTGGTGGTGTCACGGCGCTGTGGCGCTCCAAGAGACGCCGTCGTGAGGACGACCCTCATCTAGACGAGACCGGACCGATCAGGACGCCTCAGATGTCTGCGCCACCGGCGCCCAGACGTGAGGCTGTTGACACATCTGACGTACGAAACGCCCTAGATGATTATGTGCAGACCCTACGTGAGACGGGCTTGGTTCCGGTCATTATCTGGGATCATCTACCCCGCGATAGAGATAGCGAAGAGACTTTTAGGACCCTTCGGCGGCTCTTGTCCCAGTTGCCACGAGGGGTAGGCTCCATCGTCATCGCCCAGGAGGGCGCTCTCGGCGCTCACAGCGCTGATGGATGTACGAGCTATTGGGTCCAACCTAAGCTGCGGGATCTGCACGCGTATATTCGTAGACGAGTGCCTATCCCAGGGTCGTTGTCGTCCTCAGCGCGTGCCGCGGCCTCGCTGGAGAGAGCGGTCTTACAGCTCTCTCTGATCCACGCGACAGGGATGGACCCTCAACAGGTTGATCTCATGCTGAGCGACCGACGGGTTGGCCAGCTCGAACTTGTGGATGGGGCGCCAAGCGAGCTGCTCGCGTTGCGCGTGAGAGCGACTCAGCAGCTGGGCGTCGAAGTTATCCTTAGGGAGAGTAGAGCGGAGATGTCCGCGGACCCCACCTTTGGTCGGGTCTTGCCTGTCGTTTTGGGATTGCCGCTACGTCAGTGGGAGCAAGACATCCCTCCCGTCGTATCAGAGGCGCTACTTGCACAGCATCTTCACGAGCATCTGCCTGGATATCAGTGGAGCACCCTCAACGGAGAGACGCGCGCTCGGCTGCGGACGGCTGTCTCAAAGCTCTTGGGCGTATACACCAGCCGTGCCTGGCTCGTGAGCGTGTTACCTGAGCCCATGGCCGTCTTCGCCGATATTGTGCCCGAGTGGCCGCTCCTGACACAGCGTGGTGGCCTGTCGGTCTGGACCTTCCGGCATGATGGGACTCCTCGATTTGATCCCGAGCACCAAGAAGCGGAAGAGAATGAACAGGGCGAAGTCC
>CALELH010000659.1 GCA_937902595.1 uncultured Myxococcales bacterium | reverse complement strand
GGCAGGCGTCTCCCAGGGGATCGCTGCTCTATTTCTGGAATGTCACCCGAACCCAGCGTCAGCCCTGTGTGACGGGCCCTGCGCGCTCCCTCTCGATGAGGCCGACGCGCTCATCGGCCGGTTGGTTGATCTGGACCGGCTCGTCAAATCTTGGCCGGGTGTGGGAGAATAGGTTGACGCTATGACTCTCACACTCTCAGACCTGATCGAAGAGCGGATCTCAAGACGGGGCGCGATGGAGCGTATCGCGGCGACCGCCGCGGGAGTCTATGCTTTGAGTGGATGTGCATCGCGAAGCGCTCGTGTGATGAACCAGGAAGGCCCGAAGGTGCCGATCCTGGGATTCACCGCCGTGCCTCATGAGATGGATGAGTTTTTGCACGTCTCACCTGGGTATACGGCTCAGGTTTTGATGAGGTGGGGGGACCCTGTTCTCCCCGGGGCAGAGCCCTTCGATCCTTATCAACAGACTCCAGAGAAGCAAGCTGGGCAGTTTGGATTCAACAACGATTTTATCGCCTTCATGCCGTTACCCAAGGGGAGCCAGACGGCGACCCATGGCCTCTTGTGCGTTAACCATGAATATATAGCGCCCGACCTCGCGTTTCCTGAAGGGACCCCTGTGAGTTCAGAGTCGGTATCGATCGAACTACAGGCCGTCGGTCATAGCGTCATCGAAATCCACAGAACTAAGAAGGGGTGGGCGACGGTCAACGACAGTCGCTACGCTCGACGGATAAACGCGGCGGACACGGTGATTCGAATCTCTGGTCCGGCCGCCGGCCACTCGCGTTTGAAGACCATCGATGATCCAAGCGGCAAACGGGTCCTTGGAACCTTCGCAAATTGCGCAGGTGGCCAGACGCCTTGGGGGACAGTGCTCTTGGCCGAAGAGAACTTTCATTATTCGTTTAGCGGGACGGGTGAGGGGACACCGGAGGAGAGGAACCACGCGCGGATAGGCCTCAAGCGGACGAAGCAGACCCGGTGGAGCCGGTTTGATCCTCGCTTCGACGCGAGCCAGCGACCGACGGAGCCCAATCGATATGGTTGGATCGTTGAGTATGACCCCTACGATCAGGAGAGCGTTCCAGTAAAGCGTACCGCCTTAGGTCGGTTTAAGCACGAGTGCGCGACGACAGTGATCGGATCAGATGGTCGATTAGCCGTCTACAGTGGTGATGATAAAGCCTTTGAATACATCTACCGATTTGTCTCACGAGACAAAGTGAGACTGGATAAGCCTGAAGCGAACCGTGATCTCTTAGACGATGGGGTCTTGTCTGTCGCCCGATTGTCAGCGGATGGCACCCTTGAGTGGCTCCCTTTGGTCTACGGGCAGGGCCCTTTGACACCGGCCAATGGTTTCAATAGCCAGGCGGATGTTTTAATCGAGACTCGAACGGCCGCTGACCTACTCGGAGCGACCAAGATGGATCGGCCCGAAGATGTCGGCGTCTGCCCCATCAGCGGGCGGGTCTATGTCATGCTTACGCAGAACAAGAAGCGTACAGCAGAGCAGACCGACGCAGCCCATACTCGAGCTCAGAACCTAGGCGGTCACATCTTGGAGATTCTCCCTCCCAAGGTTGATGGCAAGGCCGACCACAGCGCAGAACGCGCACGTTGGGACGTGCTCCTGCTCGCGGGAGACCCAAGTGTTCCGGAGCACGGTGCTCATTATGGACCACGGGCCCAGGCGGATGATTGGTTGGTTAATCCGGATAATTGCGCCTTCGATCGATATGGCCGCCTCTGGATCGCGACGGACATGGCACCAAGGACGACGGGGACCGCAGATGGGCTCTTTGCGTGTCCCATCGATGGGCCAGACCGCGCGAGACCTAGGCGTCTAGTAGCCCTTCCGAAAGGCGCTGAACTCTGTGGCCCTTGCTTTACCCCAGATGCGCGAACCCTCTTTATCTCAGTGCAACACCCCGCGGAAGGCAGCACCTTCGACAAGCCATCGACCCGCTGGCCGGATTTCAGAGCCGATTGGCCGGCGCGCGCGGCGGTCGTGGTCATCACCAAGGATGATGGCGGCGTCATCGGGGATTAGGTTTCATGGCCTAGGCGCCCGCCAAACCAGACTCTATGTCCACCCCCAAGTAAATCCGGTGGAATTGAAACCTGAATCGCGGCATCGTGTTGCCACATAGATCGATAGTGTCCTCAATTGCAGAATCAGCTGAGGGCATATTTTGTGCGAAGGGCGGGACGATGCGAACTCTCATTTTAATCTGTTGTATAGCGATCTCCTTTTTGGGCTGTGAGCCAGAAGAGGGTGATGGTGGTGCCGGAGGCTCGGGTGCTACGGGCGGTGCCGGAGGCGCGGGTGCTTCTGGTGGCGCTGGTGGTTCAGGTGGCGCCGGTGGCGCCGGTGGCGAAGGCGCTGCAGGCGGCGCAGGTGGCGCCGGTGGCGAAGGCGCTGCAGGCGGCGCAGGTGGGGCTGGTGGTGCAGGCGGCGCGGCTGGCGCGGGTGCTTCTGG
>CALELH010000658.1 GCA_937902595.1 uncultured Myxococcales bacterium | reverse complement strand
TGACACAAGAGATTTTAGCGCCTGCGTTTCGTAAGACGCTGATGGTCATCAGCGTGTGATTCAGGGTGCCCAGCTTATCTGCCGCGACGATAATGACCTCCGCATCTAGCGCGGTGATCAAGTCCAGATTTGTGTGTTCCCAGGTTACCGGAGAGAGGAGGCCGCCGGCACCTTCGATGACGCCGATGACCCCTGGGCGCAGGTGAGCTTTCGTCGACTCGACGAGGTGGTCGAAGTCTACCACTAGATCCTCGAGTTCCGCCGCCGCGGGCGGAGCGAGGGGCGCGCGATAGCGGCTGAGTGCACAGCGGGGCTTAGGTTGGCCGGTGGCTTGTGCGAGCAAGACGCCGTCTTCATCCAGACCTGGCCGGATCGCGCAGCCTGTCTCGACCGGCTTGAGCCCCAGCGTGTTAAAGCCGAGCTCAAGAAACGCCCGGGAGAGCCCACAGGAGACTCGGGTCTTACCCACTCCGGTGTCTGTGCCCGTTACGAAGTAGGTCTTAGGGTTGGGCATCTGACATCTCATCATCAAGCGCGCCATGGAGCGCGTCGAAGAGGCGGTCGTACTCTGCTTCGCTCAGACTGAGCGGCGGCATCATCACGATCACATCTCCGAGTGGACGCAGGAATACGCCCCGGCGGCCTGCGGCTAGGCAGACCTTCATGCCACGACGCTGAGCGGCTGGATATGGTGTCTTTGTCCGTCGATCCGAGACGAGTTCAACTCCAGCGCAGAGGCCGAATTGCCTAATGTCACCTACGGCGGGATGACGCTCAAGCCCGGCGAGCTTATCTCGAAGATAGGCTGTCTTCTTAGGGAGTCCAGCGAGTACGTTCTCGTCTGCGAATATGTCCAAGGTCGCGTGCGCCGCGGCCGCCGCGAGCGCGTTGCCCGTGTACGTGTGGCCGTGGAAGAACGTGCGTCCCAGCTCTGGTGCACCCAAGAACGCTTCGAAGACTCGCTCCGTCGTGAGCGTCGCAGACATAGGGAGGTACCCACCTGTCAACGCCTTCGCAAGACAGAGGAAATCAGGTTCAACCCCGAGAGCTTCGCAAGCGAACATGGTCTCTCCGCTGCGACCGAAGCCAACGGCGACCTCATCAAGGATCAACAAGGACCCTGCTCGTGTGGTCGCTTCACGAATGCGTCGGAGGAAGCCCTCGGGCTGGGTGAGCATACCAGCAGCGCCTTGGACGCCAGGCTCAACGACGACGGCCGCGAGGTCGGCTCCATGTGCAGAGATGAGCTGCTCAAACGCTTGAACCGCCGCTTCTTCGGCTTCGGCTCTCGTTGCGTATCCCTCATGACGATAGGCAGAGGGGGAGGGGGCCTGGACCGTATCGAAGAGCAGCCCCCCATAGCGAGCATGGAAGATGTCGATGCCGCCGACTGAGACGGCTCCGATGGTGTCGCCGTGGTAGGCGTTCCCCATCTTGATAAAGGTCTGTCTCTTCTCTCCCCCAGGCGTCTGTTGCCAGTATTGCCAGGCCATCTTCAGCGCGATCTCGACAGCGGTAGAGCCGTTGTCTGAGTAGAAGACGCGCGTGAGCGGGTCCGGCGCGAGATCTACGAGTCGCTTAGCTAATGACACGGCCGGTGCGCTCGCGTTGCCTAGAAAGGTGCTGTGCGCGACGCGGTCGAGCTGAGCGCGGATGGCGGCGTCGATCTCAGGGCGGCGATGGCCAAAGGCGTTGCACCACAGCGAAGACACGGCGTCGAGATAACGACGCCCATCGACGTCGATCAACTCGTGGCCTTCGGCAGCGACGACCATCAGCGGAGACTCGTCTTTGTAGACGGAGTGTGGTGTGAAGGGGTGCCAGACGTGTTGACTGTCCCAGGCCCAGAGTTCGTCTCGGGAGGGCTCGTTCATCGCTGACCTCAGCAGGGGAAGACGACCGCGACGCGGTAGCCCGCGTCTTCGATCAGATCAATGTCCGACTGGTAGCCCTGTCCTCCAGTCGTGAGGTACCCCTCGGTAAAGAGCGAGTTGGCGACTTTGAGGGCCAGGCCTTGCTTGTCGCCGAGCGCCTTCTCTCGACCCCCAGCCACTCTAATGTCACGCTTGGGGTTAACAAACCTCATCATCGCGAGGGTTCTCAGACACTCTTCTGGAGAGAGACGCTCGCTTTGGCCCAGGGGGGTACCCTCTCGCGGGTCGAGGAAGTTGACCGGGATCGACTCTACGTCGAGATCCCTTAGACTAAAGGCGAGATCTACTCGATCGTCAGACTGCTCACCCATGCCCACGATCCCCCCGCAGCAGGCTTCCATACCTGCGGCCTTGGCCGCCTTAATGGTGTCTACGCGGTCCTGCCATTTGTGGGAGGATACGACGTTAGGGAAGTGATTCTCGCTGGTCTCTAGGTTGTGATTGAAGCGGTCAACACCAGCGCTGGCGAGGGTTGACGCGGAGTTACCATCCAAGAAACCGAGGGACGCACAGATTTCTATGGGCATCTCAGCCTTGATCCGCCTGGTCGCTTCGCACACGGTCTCAAGCTCCCGTCCGGTCGGGGCCTTGGTGCTCGTCACCATGCAGTAGCGGGTCGCTCCGAGGGCATAGGCCTCTCTCGCTGCTGAGATAAGCTCGTCGACGGTTTGGATTCTATAGCGCTCGACCTCTGTCTCGAACTTGGTCGACTGACTACAGAAGCTACAGTCTTCTGGACAAGAGCCGCTCTTGGCGTTTTGTAGAACGTGTAGAGTGACGTCTCGACCATGGACGCTCTGGCGGATCCGCTCCGCTGCATCCAGAAGCGCACCTAAATCGGCGTCGGACGAGTCGATGATGGCCTGAGCTTCTTTACGCGTAATCGCGTAGCCATCTAGGACATCTGTTGCTAACTTTTCGAAGTTCATGCGGTCCTCCTTCGAACATTTGTATTGGCTCTTAGGACGGGCTTGAGCGGCCAGTTTGTAACGATATTTTAATACGGCGTCGATTAAAATCGCTTTACGGGATGTCCGAACCTCGGCTCTTGCACGTAATACGCTTCGGTTTTGGATTCGGAGCGGCACACAAATGCGGGTCTCGCTTGTTGTTGGCTGCCGGACCTTGTATTTGTACACGACTGTATTCTCAATGCTTTGAGGGCTGCCGTGATCGATCTGAGAACATTTACGTACATCGACGTCCTGCAGCCACAGCTGACGGGCTTCTTGCAGACCGTTGTTCCGGGCTTTAATCCGCTCGAAGGGCAGGCGGCGTTGTTCGTCGAGATCGCTCCGGGACTCGAGATAAACACCGTCACTGACACCGCTCTCAAGCAGACCTCGGTTCTACCTGGTTTACAGATCGTGGAGCGCGCGTTCGGCGTTCTTGAGCTTCACAGCTTTGACCAGGGGCAGGTACGGGCCGCCGGCGACGCCATCCTCAATCACCTGGGTCTTACGGAGTCTGACCGGTATAAGCCTGCGCTGAGGACGAGTGAGATGATCACCGGCCTTGATGGCCACCAGGCGATGCTCATTAACCGCATGCGCCACGGTGACATGATCACCGAAGGCCAGACTCTATACGTGATGGAGTGCGAACCAGCTGGGTACGCATGTATCGCGGCCAACGAGGCGGAGAAGGCGGCGAACGTTAACCTCTTGGAGGTGCGCACCTTTGGTTCCTATGGTCGTCTATA
>CALELH010000657.1 GCA_937902595.1 uncultured Myxococcales bacterium | reverse complement strand
TATCGTCGGCTGTGACCTCTTTGATTTGATGGATCACACCGAAGCCCTCGTCAAAGCCGCCTGGGTGGCCCTCGAAAGTCCAGCCGTCGTCGGCCTCCACGGGCCTCTAGATCTCACGGGAAAGTTTGAGCGCATGGAGGTGAGAGAGGCCTTCAGACGACACGCTGGGATCGATCCCTGGAGCTACGACAATAGCCAAGACCTGGCAGAGGCTGCACGAAACCGCGGCCATCGAGTCTCGAGGCTCGAGGGGACGTGGGATGACATTTTCTTCGAGATCTTCTTGAACAGCGTAGAGCCGCAACTCGGTCGTGATAAGCCGACATTCCTATGGGGCTGGCCAGCGAGCCAAGCTGCGTTGTCCAGACTCGATCCGAGTGACCCAACGCGAGCCCTTCGCTTTGAGCTGTACGCTGGAGGATACGAACTCGCCAACGCCTTTGATGAACTCACCGATCCGGTAGAGCAGAGACGACGCTTTGAAAATGAGCAGGCGGACCGCGCTCAGAACGGTCGACCAGTCTATCCAATCGACGCCGCCTTGATCGCGGCGTTAGGCAAGATGCAACAGACGGCGGGCATCGCCCTCGGCGTTGATCGCCTCGTAATGCTCCTCACTGGGAGTAGAGACATCCGGGAGGTTCAATCATGGTGAAGGACGGTATCGTCTGGCTTGAGAGCTGCGCGAGTACGAACGATGAGGCCGGCTCTCTGGTCAAGGACACGAGTGTCGTCGCGGTTGCGGCGACCGCACAGACGCAGGGGCGTGGGCGGGCCGGGCGGGCGTGGCATTCACCGCCGGGTGCAGGTCTCTACCTCAGCTGGATCGGCCGGCCACGGTTCCCCCAATCTTTGGGCAGCGTCGTGCCACTCATGGCCGCGGTCACCGTCGCTGAACTCTGTGAGCGATTAGGCGTTAAAGTTCAACTCAAGTGGCCCAATGACGTCTTGATCGGAAACCGGAAGCTGGCTGGCGTCCTCTGCGAAGCGCGCGGAACACCAAGGGAGTGGACGGTAATCATCGGAATCGGGCTAAATATCTTTCGCCCGGAGGGTGGATACCCCGACGCCGTTCCAGCCGTCGCTCTCGATGAATATACGAGGGAAGAGCTTGACCCAAAGGACCTCGCCGAAGAGCTCGTCAGCCGTCTAGACGCTCGCCTGACGGAGCTTGGTCGGGATGGAGGCGCGCCCGTTATCGGTGCCTGGGAGCGACGTGGATACCCGAGAGGGAGCACACTGCAACGAGGGGATCTCCGAGGAACCTTCGCTGGCCTCACTGACGAAGGTGCATTGCGCTTAGCGACGGAGACAGGTATCCACACCATCCACGCGGGTGATGTGGACATAATCGAGTAAGACTAGGGAGCCCCGATGCTACTAGCCATAGACGTAGGTAACACCCACACAGTTCTCGGCGTATACGATGGCGAACACCTCATCGACCATTGGCGAGTAACGACCCACCTGGCCCGCACCTCCGATGAGCTCGCGGTGCTGCTGAAGAGTCTCTTCGACTCAAGCACATCCGTCGGCGTCGATCAGGTTGAAGCCGCCATCGTCTCGAGCGTGGTCCCATCAATTACTCAGCGCATCGTACAGATGACTCACCGCTTATTCGGTGTAATCTGTAAGGTCGTCGGACCTGGCCTCAAGACAGGAATGCCTATTCTCTACGAGGATCCCCGCGAGGTCGGTGCGGACCGAATTGTAAACGCTGTCGCGGCGTTCACTCGGTGGCCACAAGGCCTCATCATCGTCGATTTTGGCACCGCGACGACCTTCGATGTTGTCTCTCCCGATGGAGACTATCTCGGTGGGTCGATTTGCCCAGGAATCGGCGTCTCTAGTAACGCGCTCTTCGACAACGCCGCGCGACTCCCCCGCGTCGAGTTCGCTCGCCCTAAGCAGGTGGTCGGCCGCAACACCGTCGCGAGCATTCAATCTGGGCTCGTCTTTGGCTATCTGGGTCTCGTTGAAGGGCTCATTGAGCGGATTCGAGCAGAGGTCGACTTTGAATGTCGAGTCATCGCCACCGGTGGGCTCGCCGTGAAGATGGCCGAACACACCGACGTGATCACGGCGGTCGATGAGGACTTAACCCTCGATGGGTTGAGGATCCTGCACGCCCGTAACTCTTGACCTCGATAAATCACCGAAATTGAGGCCCGCTGACGCCTGGCCTTGACCGGCGACCTTAAGCGAGCAACTCTTAGTACACGCTGCCAAAGAGAGGGAAGACGACGTGGCGCTGCCTGAAGACCGCTCGATACCCCTGGATAAGTTTCCGCAAAAGGCAAGGCGGTTTCTAGGTCCAGAAGCTCCATCGCGACTCAAGACGATGGTGGCCAGCGGCCTGGTGCCTCTCAAGCCAGTCGTGCAGTTGTGCGCGCTCTATCAGATCGCGACTCAGGAGGGGGGTACCCTCGCGAGTCTGGCATCTCAATCCGTACGGCGACTCCCGCCATCAACTCTTAAGCAGGCGCTCTCTCAGCCCATCATCCCACTGGTACTGGACTGGCTCGCTGACCTCCTCGACAACGACGAAGACCTCACCCGTGTCATCTTGCTTAATCGTGTCACGGACGACGTCACTGTCACCCGGCTCGCGATGGGGGCTAACCAGGCCACATGCGATTTGATCGCCCAAAACCAGATCCGGCTCGCTCGCTCACCCGAGCTCGTTGAGGCTCTGTTCTTCAATAGTAACGCGCGCGCCTCCACCGTGGACCGGATGCTTGATTTCGCCGCACGTAATCGTCTGGTGCTCCCGAACATCCCGGAGTACGAGGCGATCGTCGCAGAGGTCGCCGGTGACCTCCCGCCCGATGAGGAATCCGCGGCGGCCATGGACGAGGCCTTCCGAGCCGCTCAGGATGCGCTGAGCGAGCTCACAGGGAAAGCCACCAATGAAGAAGAGTTGGCCGAGATCGCTAAAGAGATCGCCGAAGGACCGCGATCTGCCCGTGATTTCGAATCTGTTGAGGAGGAAGAGGAAGAAGACAAGAGCCGGCAGTCGGCCGCGGGCCGAATTCGCGATCTCAACGTAGCGCAGAAGGTCAGACTCGCGCTCATGGGTACCTCAGCGGAGCGCGGTATACTTATCCGCGACACCAATAAGGTCGTGGCTCGAACCGTCATCCGTAGCCCGGCGGTTACGGACTCAGAGGCGCTGCATTATTCAAAGAACAAGTCCCTACTCGACGAAGTCATCTCGTTCATCGCGTCAAACAAGAAATGGACGCGACACTACCGGATGAAGATGAACTTGGTCATGAACCCCAAGTGTCCCACGGCGGACGCCATGCGATTTCTCACGCATCTCCGGCTGTCAGACCTGCGAGTCGTCGCAAGAAGCCGAGATGTCCCGGCGCCCATCGCTAAGACTGCGAAGCACTTGGTCAAGACGCGTACTGGTTGAGGCCACCTCGACGAGACGGTCCGCTCGACGAAGCTGTCCTATGAATTTGAGGCAGGCGCGCTGCTCCGCGAACACCATCGCACAAGCTGCACAGAGACAGCGGTCGCCTCTCCGCGAATCAGACCATAGTGGGCGGAGCAGTCACAGGGCTCTTCGGCTCCATGAACCGTCTCGTAAGGGATGTGCTCCCATGAACCAGGATTGAGCCAAGAGAGGCGCTTGGCCTCGAC
>CALELH010000656.1 GCA_937902595.1 uncultured Myxococcales bacterium | reverse complement strand
TCCTCCGAGATCGCCGATGTCGTGATCCTGACCGGGGGCACGGACACGGCGCTCCGCATGCTCGAGGCGCGGCCTGAGATGATGTTGCTGGCCGAGACGGGTGGTAAGAACGCCACCATCGTCACAGCGATGTCGGACCGAGAGCAAGCGATCGCTCATGTGTTGCAGTCCGCCTTTGGCCACGGTGGTCAGAAGTGTTCCGCGACTTCGCTCCTCATCCTCGAAGATGAAGTCTACGATGACCCGACCTTCCGGGAGACGCTCTGCGATGCGGCGACGAGCTGGGAGGTCGGCTCTGCATGGAATCTGGATACCCGCCTTGGCCCATTGTCTCAGCCGGTTTCGGGGGACCTTGAGCGAGGACTTAAGGAGCTGGAGCCCGGTGAGTCATGGGCGGTGATGCCGACTCAAATCGATGAGAACCCATGCCTGTACTCACCTGGTATTAAGTGGGGAGTTTCGGCTGATAGCTACACTCATATGACCGAGTTCTTTGGACCAGTACTCGCCGTGATGAAAGCGAAGAGTCTGGGACACGCTATCCACATGGTGAACCAGACGGGATACGGACTGACCTCAGGACTAGAGAGTCTAGATGCACGAGAGATCTCCGACTGGCGTGACTCAATTCGTGCGGGCAATCTCTACATCAACCGAGGCACGACCGGAGCCATCGTTCACCGCCAGCCATTTGGTGGCATGGGTAAATCGGCCTTCGGCCCGGGCGTTAAGGCTGGAGGACCAAATTACGTCGCGCAGCTGATGGACTTCCGAGATCGTGTACCCACTGAGCCACCAGCGGACACGCCACTCAACGCGCCAGAGCTGGAGGCCCTGAGAGTCGCGCTGCTCAAGCGCCCGAGGCTCGCCAACGGCGAATACCCAACAGATCTAACGATGCTGCTCCACGCTCTCGCGAGCTACGAACGCGCGTATTTCGCGGAGTTCGCCGACGAGCACGATGACTTTAAGCTCCTCGGCCAGGATAACATTCGTCGCTACCTGCCAGTTCAAGCTGTTCGAATTCGAGTTCATCCCGACGATTCCGCGTTCGAGATCTTCGCATGCGTGTGTGCGGCGAGGCTCGTCGGCTGTAGAACCACCGTGAGCGTTCCCACTGGTCTCACCCTCCCGATGGTCGACCTCTTGGACACCCTCACCCCGGCCTGGGGCGCGATGGTGGAGTTCGTCGAAGAGACCGACGCTGAGCTGGTCCAAATTATCCATGATGGAGAGACCGAGCGAATTCGCTATGCCTCGCCAGACCGCGTCCCACGGTCGGTGCTCGCCGCCATTGGGGATAGCGGCATCTATGTGGCCCGAACCCCGGTCCTCGCCGAGGGCCGAATCGAACTTCTCTGGTACCTAAAGGAACAGAGCATCAGCCACGACTACCATCGGCATGGAAATCTGGGCGTGCGAGCCGGAGAGACCCGCCGACCGGTGTCATGATTGAGCGACTGTACTGTGTCCATAATATCGCTCCGATTGACCACTATATTTGCATCCCGCGGTGAGCCGTGATTCGCTCTTGTCCATGAGCCGCGCTGTCCTCCTACTCGACTTAGCTGCCCTGAGCTTAAATCAGCTCGGTGAGCACACACCTAACCTGTCCGCTTTGGCGGCGTCAGGGAGCAGCTCGGCCCTCGTGCCACCCCTTGGGGCGCTCACCTGCCCCGCGCACATCTCCATGTCTACGGGTACGGCGCCATCTGAGCATGGCATCATTGGAAACGGCTGGTATGACCGCGCCCATGGTCGCGTCTTTAATTGGAATCGCTCCAATCGCCTCATCGAAGCCCCTCAAATCTTCGATACGGTGAAAGCGAGAGCGCCAGCAGCAAAGACCGCGTCTCTCATATGGCGCCACACAGCGCACTCCTCCGCCGACTTTAAGGTCATCGAACGACCAACCTATTGGGCCAGCGGTAAGAAGACCTTCGACTTTTACACGGAGCCATCGACGCTCCATAAACGAGTCCATCGCGAGCTTGGGGACTTCCCCTTCCCCTTCTTTTGGGGACCGATGGCTGGCTGGAAATCCACCGAATGGATTCTGAAGCTCACGGAGTTTCTCATCCGTGAAGAGCGACCCGAACTGACCTTCAGCTACGCTCCCTTCCTCGACTATGAAGGGCAGCGTTATGGTCCCTCTGATGCTCGCTCTATCGAGGCCTTAAGTCTGATGGACGCAGGCCTGAGCTCGCTCCTGAGCGTGGCCGCAGAGGCCGACGTCGATGTCGCCATCGTCTCAGACTATGGTTTCGTCGATGTGGACAGACCGGTCTTTCTGAATCGCCATCTGCGGGAGGCCGGCTACGTTGAAGTCCATGACGCAGCCAACGGCGAAGTTCTTGAGCCTGCTCATTGCCGCGCCTTCGCGCACTGCGACAATCAAATCGCTCAGGTGTATGTCCACAATCCCGCAGACAGAGACGCTGTAGCGTCCCTGCTGGGCTCAATCCCAGGTGTCGCTAATGTCCTTGGCCCTGAGCAGATAGCGAGCTCCGGCTTAGCTCATTCACGCACGGGCGACCTCATCTGCATCGCTGAGCGGGACGCCTGGTTCGCGTACCCCTACTGGCTCGATGAGACCAAGGCGCCGGACTTCGCCCGCTGCATCGCCATCTTTGATAAGCCCGGCTTCGATCCATGTGAGCTGTTTGCGCCCCCTGGTTTTGGGGGCAAGCTTCATCTCGGGCGCCGCGTCATGCAGAAGAAGCTCGGTCTCGCGGTCCCCTTCGATGTCATCGATCCGGACGCGAGTCGCGTCGGAGGTGCGCGCAACGCCGATCGTCAAGATACGGGTAATGGCGCTGTCTTGATCACCTCTTGGCAGCGTAACTCAGAGGGGCCTCTGCCCATGGAGTCCGTCCACGACATCCTTCTAAACCGTATGTTCGGGGAGTAACCCTCTCGAGCCGGTGCTAGAGACCGAGGGTGCTCAGAGTTGGATCAACATTAAGAAATGCGCTGGTGTTCTGGCTGAGCCGAGTGAGCCACCTCGCCTTGAGATCGGCGCGCCGCGCCTGACCGCCGACAGCCTTAAGTCGCTTCCGAAGGTTCCCCAATGTATCGAGGGGCAGCTGTCTAGAGGCCTTCTTGATGACCCACTCCGGAAGCCAGCCTCCCGGATCCGTGTCGATCTGATAGGTCACCCGCGTCTTGTCCTCACCGAGGGGCTCCAGTCGATATAGACCGAGTAGCCTGTCGATACGAACGACGCCGGCCTTCTTCGGCAAAACCCCTGAGACGGCTCTGAAGGAGAGCTCTACGGTCTTGGTCTCCGGATCGATTGTCGCTTCCGCCTTCACCACCACATCGCGGTCATTGGCAGGCCAAGGAATGTCGGTCCGAATGTAGATGACGCGACTTGAACCGGGCACCTTTTCGAGAACCTTGGCCTCGACACAACGATGTAGCCACTCAGGATGGCTCCGCACATCGTCCAGTACAGTTACGATGTCGAGGACGCTGTGATTATACGTCGTCACCCCACGGAACACGGGCAAAGCTCGACCAGACACAGCCTTACGGCTGACGCGGACACCATCCTCGAAGGTGACCTGCCGCCAGCCATCAGCCAGCGCGTCGCTCGACAGACAG
>CALELH010000655.1 GCA_937902595.1 uncultured Myxococcales bacterium | reverse complement strand
GTGGTTTGCCCGTCGGCGTCTATGGTGGCAAGGCTGAATACATGAGAGCGATCTCACCGCTGGGACCCGTCTATCAGGCAGGAACCCTCAGCGGCAACCCGCTGGCCACGGCGGCTGGACTTAAAACCCTAGAGATTCTCGCTCGAGATGGTGTGTTTGCTGCCGCCGAGACCGCGGCAGCTCGCCTGGAGGCTGGACTCAACGCCGTGCTCTCTGAGACGGGGACGGTCGGCACAGTGAGCCGTGTTGGGACGATGTTGACCCTCTTCTTCGCTGATCAAGCACCCAATAACTTCGGCGAAGTTCAACAGTGTGATCACGAAGGTTTTGGTGCGTTCCACCGCGCGATGTTGGACCGGGGCGTATATCTGCCACCGAGCGGGTACGAGGCATGGTTCGTCTCAGCTGCACACACCGAAGATGATATAGATCGGACCGTGGACGCAGCGCGCTCTGTGCTGACACGTTGAGTGGTCTAGACCCCATCGAGAAGAAGACCAGCGAGCTGTATCGCACAGCGAGATATTCAAGCATCGGTATCGAATTGGGGATCTCCGTGGTCATTGGAGTCCTTGGTGGTTGGTGGGTCGATGGGCAGCTGGATAGCAGCCCCTGGGGCTTGCTCATCGGTATGGCGCTGGGGATCACCGCGGCAATCCGCTCAATTTCGAGAACTTTGAGACAACTTTCTCAAGAAGAGGGAGAGATTCAGCGAGACCATGAGTCAGAACTCGATGAGCCTTAAACCTGTATTCAAGGCCTTAATATTAATAGGCTTTATCCTTCTCGGGGGGAGCCTGTATTTTCGTTCTTCAGCGGTCAGTCTAGGGGTTTTTTCTGGACTGATCCTCGGGGCGATCAATTTGCGGTTGATCCAAAAGTCAGTCGGTGGCTTACTCGCCGCCGGCAGGACCTCCTCGGCGGGTGTCTACGTGGCGAAAATGGCTGCGTTGTTTCTCGCTTTTTTCGTGCTGATTAAGGTGGCGGGTCTGGATGCAATAGGCATCGCAGTCGGCTACTCAGGCATGATCTTGGCGCTGCTGTTCCGCGGTTCAACATTGACCGGCGGAGACGACGATGAGACGGACGAAAACGGCGTCGAACCGACGCTAGAGAATGGGAGAGGCGACAATGGGTAGTCAATGTACGCAACTCAAGGAGCGATTGCTCGAGCAAGGTCTCCTCAGCAAGGAGGCGCTCGCTGACGAGAGCGTGATCGGCGCAGTCGGTCAGACTTGGTTCAGTATTATCCCTGGTGCTCAGGAGCTCGAGTGCAAGTTGGCCCTCTTGACGGGTGACTCACTTCTCTTTGGTAAGCAGGTCAATGACGTGCACCATGTCGTCGTTGGACTATTGGTGTTTCTCTTCCTCATCCTCGCGGCGTTCCATTTCAAGAGCGCTCTGACTCAGGATAAGGATGGCGGCGTCATTCCAGAGGCGAAGTTCAATCTTCGCAGCGTCTTTGAGGTGGTCACTGACTACACGTTGAGCGTGATGCGTGGGATCATGGGCGATAAGGCTGCCCGTTATTTCCTCCCCTTCATCGGGACCTTCGCTTTCTTTATTGTCTGCTCGAATCTCATCGGCTTGATCCCGGGCTTCTTGCCGCCCACCGATTCTCTAAACACTACGGTCCCCTGTGCGGTCCTGGTGTTCTTTGCGACCCATGTATATGGCTTCAAAGAGAATGGAATGGATCATCTTAAGCACATGATGGGTCCGGTCTGGTGGCTCGCGCCGCTCATCTTCGTCATCGAGTTGATCAGTCACTTGGCGCGCCCCCTAAGTTTGGCGCTGCGCTTAGCTGGAAACATGATCGGTGACCACAAGGCGGTCAGCATCTTCATGGGACTGACCTATTTGGTCGTCCCTGCGCTGCTCTTGGGCCTTGGCGTAATCGTTTGCTTGGTTCAGACCATGGTGTTCTGTCTCTTGAGCGCCGTCTATATCGGCATGGCGATCGAGCACCACGACCACGCTGAGGCGCACTGAGTCGACTTTTAGTAATGATTTGATTTTGAGCCGATAGGTATCGGTTCACGTGTCCGCTGAGACGAGAGTACGAGGCGGTCTTCGGTCACTCGATTTTTTGAGGGGTCGGGATAGAGAGAGAGGAAAGAGTGAGCGTTGCTCGCGGAGGCCTCTCGTGGATTGGACGCGAATAAATAAAACAGCCGAATTTTCGGCACCAAGCTACTGAAGCGCTGAGTGTTCGCGGTTGAGTGAGTTGATGGGCGGGCGGCACGAGGTTCTGAGGAAGCACAAGAATAGGAGAGACCGATGAATCGGTTAGCATCTGTATTTTCATTTTTCTTCGTCACCCTTATGGCTCTGCCTGCCTTCGCTGAGGCTGGTGCCGCTGCTGCTGGTGACCACCTCACTTACATCGCGATTGGCGCAGGCCTCGCCATCGGCATCGCTGCTTTCGGTGGCGGTATGGGTCAGGGCAAGGCTGCTGCCGCTGCTCTTGAGGGCATCGCCCGCAACCCAGGCGCCGCTGGTAAGCTCAACGGCCCAATGATCCTCGGTCTCGCGCTTATCGAGTCCTTGGTCATCTACGCGTTCGTTATCGCGATCATGCTGGTCCTCAAGCTTCCCTGAATCGGGATGCATCGCGGCGCGTCACCGCGCCGCTTCGAGGTGAATGAAAAGGGCCGCAATGTGCGGCCCTTTTTGCGTTTTTGGCTCAAGCGCGAGACCCTCGCTTCATGAGAAGGAGCCTCCCACTCTTAGCTTACCTAACTTGCAGTCATCGGAGTTCTTGGTGACGAATCGATTAGGCATTCGATCCATCCTCTTCGTCACCTTGGCGTCACTTCTCTTCGTCGCGGGAGCGATCGCGGCGGCGATTTTGGTCGAGGCGACTGGCGCTGAGGCTGAGGAGCAGCTGTTAACGCAGCACACCGCGCGCGCGCACCAGCTCGCTCAGCATCTGGAGTCTTTGGGACCCGAAAGGTGGCCAGACGTGGTCGCTCGTGCGCGCCTCTCAGAGGACGATAGAGTCACGATTCTTGGCTCAGACTTGAAGGTGCGTCTGGGGGACAAGAGCCAAGCACTCGGGCGAGATGTGGTCGTCATTCAGGTCCTTAATGGTCAGAGAATTGCGTCTCGAGCTGCGGAAGATTTACAGGGGTCGGGACATCTTGTCGCACGGAGGCTTGAGGCTCTCGATGGGAGCATCTCGTACCTTGTGGCTCGGTATGGTCTCGACAAAGCGAGACGGGCGATGGAGGAGAGGCGTGAGACCGTCTTGCTCTACTTACTCATCGACATCTTACTGGTCCTAATCCTGGGCCTATATCTCAGTGGCCGTCTCTTGGTCGGGCCCCTTGAGCGATTTAGTGAGACCGCAGAGGGGATGGAGGTTGGACAAGTACACCCAGAGGACTTCATCGTCGTCAAAGGTCCAGCCGAGGTGCAGCGATTGGCGGCGGCGTTCGCAGACTTGGTCCGCCGTCTCGAGGCCCGCAATGAGCAGGTCGCTACGAGTCTAATGGAGCTGGAGGCCACTCGAGACTCTCTCATTCGGTCAGAGAAGCTAGCGACGGTGGGTCGCCTCGCCGCGGGCGTCGCTCATGAGATCGGGAACCCGCTCGCCTCCGTCGTTGGCTTTCTAGATTATCTGAAGAGGGACGATCAGATCTCTGATGAGCTGCGCGCTGACCTGATCGACCGTATGGTGCGCGAGGTCGATCGAATGGGGACAACCCTGCGCCAGTTACTAGATTTCAGCCGAACCAGCTCCGCTGAGCCTCAGCTGGTTCGCTTAGAGGATGTGGTTGGCAGCACCATCAAGCTCGTTGGGTATCACCGAAAGATGAGCCAGATCGAAGTAGAGGTCCAAGGAGATACGGCGCCGGTGCAGGTGGATCCCCAGCGGATGAGTCAGGTCTTCGCGAACCTCTTCCTCAACGCTGCCGACGCCATCGATGGGGTGGGTAAGATCCAAATCCTGTTCGAGAGAGATCAACACACCGCGATCGTTCGGATTCATGACTCTGGACCGGGTATCCCGAAGGATGAACTGCCCCATGTCTTTGAGCCTTTTTGGTCTACGAAGCCGTCTGGTGCAGGTACGGGCCTTGGCTTGTCCCTGTCTCAGCGCATTGTCGAAGAGGTGAACGGTTCGCTCTCAGTCTCTAATCATCCGGATGGTGGGGCCGAGTTCGTGATCGTATTGCCCGTCGCAGTCGTCTGAGGAGGCCGCGGTTTACAGGGCGCTTGAACCGTGACCCAGAGAGTCTTTAGAGGCCACCGACGAGCTTATTTGCCATCCACTCTGCGAGCCACCAGATCGAATCCGAACCGAAGAAGAGGGCTTCGATAGCCGCCAACGCGAGAAAGGGTCCATAAGGGACGACCAGGCGCGGTTCAAGATCTTGCTCTTCGTAGCGATCCTCTTCCCCGAAGTGAGCGTCCAGCTCTTCAGTGGTCAGCGTGAGGTCGCTCTCCACACCGGTGAGCTTACTCCACGCTCGGGTGATGCCGACGGCCACCAGCGCCTGTACAGCGCTCGCGAAGAGCACGAAGGGGAGCGCTTTCCAACCCAGATAGGCGCCGATCATACCCATCAGCTTTGCGTCGCCTAGACCAAGAGCCTCCCGTCGATACACCAGCCATCCTAGACCTGCGACCGCGAGCATGAACCCAAGACCAGCGCCCATTCCGAGAGCGGCGGTATGCCCGTCCATATTCGGGAGGGCGTATGCGCCGGCGACGCCGATGACCATCGCAGAGATGCTGATCTCGTCAGGAATGAACAGGTGCTTCAGGTCGATAAAGGTGATGGCGACGAGTCCAAAGACGAACACTTGTAGCCACAACCACGTCCCCATGCCCGACAGCAGCGTCTCTTCGCTCAGGGGCAGCGCCGTCGATCGGAAGAGAGCGAGGGAGAGCACACCGCAGGTGATCTCGATCAGCGCGTATCGAACGCTGAAGGGCTCTTGGCAATTGCGGCAACGTCCGCGGAGAATGAAATAACTGAGGCAGGGGATGTTGTCATACCATCGAACGGGGCTCTCGCACTGAGGACAGTGCGAGCCGGGCGTCACCACCGAGAGGCCCTCCGGTAGACGATAGATAACGACGTTGAGAAAACTACCCCAGGCAGCTCCCCAGAAGAAAGCGGCCCATTGTAACGTCGTTATCAGGGACTCTGCGCCCATCAGCGCACTTCGATAGAGCCGAGTCGAGCTCGGTTCTCTCCGTCCTTTGAGCCCTTGGTGATCTTCATCCGCTTCTTGCCCCGGTACAAACCTGCGTTAAAGGTGAAGCGCGCCGGCGTTATCGTTCGCTTTACGTTGATGAGGTGTACGTCTTGGATGAGATCGCCCTTTTTCCAGTTCTGTGTTGGAAAGAGCCCCTCGACCGGGTCGTGATCGCCGTGGATTCTCTGGCCCGTCGCGTCGATGTGGACAAAGACTTTCCAGTTCCCAGGATGATCGACCTTAGATCTCCAGAACATGTGTAGCTTCGCAGGTGACCCTGGTCTTGGCTGCGTCGGTTCGACCTTCCATCCGACAAGCTCGATCTTATCCTCGAAGTTAATCTCGACTCGCTTGGCGTCAGGGGGCAGCTCTTTGAGTAGAGCTCTCGTGATTGGATTTCTATCCTGCTCCCCGTCCTTGAGCGTGTTGGATGCCAAGAGAAAACGCGAGCCGCTGTCATCGAGGATGGGGAGCGTCCGTCCCGCGGCCCTGCGAAAGGAGTTATTGATAGAGGCCAGCTCTTTTCTAGGAATAATCACAAAGAAGCGAGACGCCTCTTTCGCTTTCTGAGTGAACTCTCCACGCTTCAGCACGGTTAAGTCTCGGGCGTAAAATGAGCTGTTCCTCTCCGAGACCCGATACTTAAAGATCTCCTCGTTCTCATTCGCCAAGGAGCGGAAGCGGTTCAACAGCTCTTTCTGACTAAAGTTGGTGGTTAGGCTCGCCGTGACCGCGCCGTTCATGAAGACGATCCACAATCCGACTATGAGGGCTAAACCTAGGCGGGAGATCTTGAATCCGCCCCACTCTCGCTCATGGAACCATGTATAGATCGCCTCTAGGAGCTCAGTTGTCTTGCCCTCTGTACGCTCGGCGACGAAGCGAACTCTCCAGTTCCAGAGCGCTCGCAAGATGAAATACGCTATGAGCCAAGCGACGAGACCGACGACGACGCGTCGAGCAGTCACGACCATGCCCACCTTACGCCAAAGCGGGTGAAGAACGATCGGGTTCAGAGTGGTGGTCTTCATCCAGAGCAGCAGGGGGATGATGAGGGCAGCCAGCGCGCCACGCCAGTCTAGGAGTCGAAGTGAGACCTTAGGGTAGAAGACGGAGCGCGCGTATCGACCGAGAGCGCGAAACGCGTGTCCTTGATAGACGAGCACAAATCCGAGCAGCGCAAAGTCGAGCCAGCGAGCGAGCTTCCAATATCCTAGGCTCGCTGGAAATGAATCGATCTTCTGGCCAACCAGGGTGTCCGCGAGGAGTCGCGTCTCATGTTTAAGGTTGCTGTCCAGGAGGGCCACCAGCATTACGGTGGCGAGGGCGTACACCGGACGCGCAGGACCGGTCACCATCCTGTTGAAATAGATGGCCATGATGATGGCGACCGCGGGCGCACCTAGAAAAAAACCAAAATGGCTGTAGCTGGCGCCCAGAGCAGGTCCAAGAAAGGCGGAGGCGACCCAGATGGTCAATGCCGGTCCAAGCCACTTGGGCAGGGGGTCTTCGTCGTCTCTCCAGACCAGATCGACGACGGCGAGGGGCAAGATGGCGCCCAGCGGGAATAGGCCGAACCCAATTTGGTGAAAGAAGTGGTTAAAGGAAGGCCGATCCGCGGCCTTTCCGGCCTCTCCAAGGCTGTTGGCCCAGAGGAGCAGGGTCTCGATGGGCGCGCTCTCTGGTCGATAGACGCTGGCTCGCCACCATCCGAGGCCGACGAGAACGCACATTACAGTGATCGGAGCCACCGGCAGCATGGCCGCCCAGCTACGCTCTTCTTCGTCCTCACGGCTCGGAGTCGCTGTCGCGACGAGCGCTGTGAGGATCGGGACAAGAAGGGCTGGTACACCACCACATAGGCCGGCTAAGGCCGTAGTGAGCCAAGCGATCCATAACCAGGTTTTGCAGTCAGAGTTGAGACGGGCCCCGATGAAGCTCAGGGAGGCCAATCCGCAGAACATCATCGCGGTGCCGTGACCGAGGGCGAACCGACTGTGGAAGCTGAAGAGTGGCAGCATCAGCAGCATGGAGACGGCGATCCAGGCTGTCCATCGGTCTGTGAGGCGGCGGGTCGTGCTGAACAGCAGCATCAGGACGCCGGCTGAGAGGAGGATTCCAGGCAACCGCAGGCCAATCTCATTGACCCCAAACACCATGGTCGAGGCAGCGATCGGCCAGAAGCCAAAAGGAAGCTCCGAGATATTCTTTGGGGTGTCGTCACCACCGACGCTGACCGTCAGCCACTGTCCGGTAGAGATCATATTCTGAACGACTGAGGCGGCGTCCGCTTCCCATGGCTCCCAGACGCCAAGCATAGGCGCCATGAGTCCAAGGGTCAGGATCGCGAAGGCGCCGACCGCCCAGTGGTCCTTAGTCTCTGGCCAAAGTGATCGGCTATGGGTCGCCGTGGTCATCTAGAT
>CALELH010000654.1 GCA_937902595.1 uncultured Myxococcales bacterium | reverse complement strand
CGTAAGCCGCCGGAAACCGGTGTCGGCGAAGATCGATCTGATGGAGGGATACGAATTCCCGAGCCTTGATGAGCCCGCTATTGATGACGTCGCTCTTGATGAGCCTGCTCAGCGCGCCGGGGACTTCGTAAACAGGTTTCAGCCGCTTATGTCGTCATTCCCATCTGATGCGTCGCGAGTTGGCCCGGTGGTTGAGAGGCCATCTTTGGACGCATTCAGAGTCTCCGCGTTTGATGAATCGGGAGATGACGGCTTGGATGATTGGAGCCCCGAAGCGAGTCAAGGTGGAGTCGCCATGATCTTCGGTCTCTTGGCTGTGGTCGGTGGTTTGGCCCTGGCGATTCTTGGGTACAGGTTGAGCGCGATGCATGCGGTGAGCGGCTGTCTTTGGACGATAGGTGGCGTTGGGTTGATCGGCGGGCGTCCCCGTGGGGTTCTGTTTGGTGGCCTAGCGTACGCGCTATCTGGTGGCTTACTGGTGTACACCGGTCTGGTGATGGAGCTGCCCGCATGGATACGTGGCGCAGGCGTGACCTTAGGAGGTCTGGCAGCGCTCGTGATCGCAGTCTTCATATTTCTTCGCACTCTCCCGTCGAGCGGCACCGCGCTGTCTACTCCCCTTGACTCTGATCTCGACTGATGTCTCCGAGGGACCAGAGTGCCCCGGCTTTTTGTCCCCATCTGAGGGCGGCACGACACCCCAGTAGTCTCTCTGAGTCTCATGGTCTTCCGTCCCCTTTTTAGGGGCCGTTCCCTTCGAGACTGCCTAGATGACGGGGAGAATAGGGAAGCTGGCGACGGAAAACACAGTGTAGGGGGGGGGGAAGGTACCCATTTTCTTAGGCGAGCCAAGAATCATGGGGACGTTTTCCATCGCCAGCTTGACGAACTAATATGCCAACGTCGTGCCAAGTATCGGGCGAGCGGGCGCTGGCCAAAGGCGTCCCGTCGCCTTAAGGGGCGATTGAGTCTTTCGGCCGCGTCTTAAAGCGTGCAATATTACAGCCCACTTAAGGACGATCATGGAGACGGCACATGAAGATTAATGTGGTCACTCTTATCCCTTTCCCTATCGAGTCAGTGTTCACCGCAATGCGGGACCATCTGCCTGACTTGGCCCAGTACATGCCCAATGTGAAGTCCATCGTCGTCGAGGAACGTAACGAGGACGCTGATGGAAACGTGTCCTTCGTTAATCGTTGGAATGCGGCCTCGACGGAGATCCCGGCGGTCGCGCGCCCATTCATTGACTCTTCAGAGGTGTTTTGGCTGGACCACGCTGAGTGGTTGAATGATGGCGCGACGTGCAATTGGCGCCTTGAGATGGGCTTTATGGCGGAGCGGATCAACTGCACTGGTCAGACGCTCTATGAGTCAGCAGGTCCCATGCGCACAGAGATGCAGATAAAGGGAAATCTAGAGCTCGATCTCAAAGGACTGGTTCCTCGGCTCCTCATGGGACGAGCGACAGCGGGGATCGAGAAGTTTGTCGGTAAGCTGATCGAACCCAATTTTAAGAAAACCTCCGACGCTCTCACAGCGTATCTCGAGTCTCAGAGCTCTTAGAGGAATCAGTCACTATGAAGCCAAGACTCATTTGGAAGAAGACCTGTGACTCGTGTCGGCGCTTCAAGAAGGCGCTGGATGAGATGGGCGTAGACTACGAGGGGCGCGAGATGAACTCTGAGCCTCTAGATGCTCAGTACCTCTCTGCGCTCATGGGAGAGCGTGAGGTGAAACCATTCCTCAACACTCGGAACGTCGTCTACCGGGAACAGGGGCTCTCCAAGAACCCGCCGAGCCGAGCTCAGGCTATCGCGCTCATGAGCGAGACGAATAACCTCTTACGTCGGCCCGTGCTCATCGTGGGCGATGAGATCCTCATCGGCGCAGACTTGGATCGCGCGAAGACCCTCCTGTCTCAATGAACGACAGCCTCGCCTCCCATCCATTGGCTGAGCGCTTTAAGCAGCTAGGTCCAGTTGACGTGCTGCGGGCGGTCGAGGGAGCGGGCCATCGCTGCACAGGCCGTCAGCTCGCGCTCAACAGTTATGAGAATCGCGTATACCAGCTCGACACAGAAGACAGCGTGGGCGTGGTCGCGAAGTTCTATCGGCCGGGCCGCTGGACAGTGGACGCCATCGAGGATGAACATGACTTCCTCTACGAGCTTCATGAGGCTGGTGTGCCCGTGTCCCTGCCTCTAGAGCTTCAGGATGGATACACCGTCGGGACGATGACCGGTGAGACAGCAGGCATTCACTACGCGCTGTATGAGCGTGTGGTCGGTCGGGTCAACGACGAGCCGAGCGAGCCACAGCTCCAAGAGCTTGGGCGCTTAGTGGCTCGGATTCATCAGATCGGTCAGGACGGGCAGGCGACACATCGACAGACACTTGGAGTCCAGGATTGGGGCTGGCCGAGTTTTGAGGGTGTCTTGTCATCGGGTCTATTACCTGGCTCACTCGAACGCGCCTACGTCGGTGTTGTAGAGGAGATCTTTTCTGCCATCGAAGGCCAGCTTGATGATGTCGAGATGCACCGGATACATGGCGACTGCCATCACGCCAACCTCCTGTGGGATGGGGAGGGGCCAGTCTTT
>CALELH010000653.1 GCA_937902595.1 uncultured Myxococcales bacterium | reverse complement strand
GGCGGAGCTGAATCGCATCCTGACCGCGGCCACGGGCTTCCGCATGGAGCCCGTGGCTGGCTTGGTCAGCACACGGACCTTTATGCGCTACCTGGGCGAGCGCACGTTCCTCTCTACTCAGTATATCCGACACCACAGCCGCCCGTTCTATACTCCAGAGCCGGATGTAGTCCATGAGATTATCGGACACGCAGCGACGCTCGTGCATCCAGGCATCGCGGAGGTCAACCGCTTGCTTGGTTTGGCCGCTGACGTGGCGAATGAGCAAGAGATGGAGCGTATCGGTAACATCTACTGGTACACGATGGAGTTCGGTCTGGTTGAAGAGCGTGGTGCCGTCAAGGCCTACGGCGCCGGGCTCCTCAGCTCAGTGGGGGAGTTGGAAGGCTATGCAGAGAACGCGACGCTACATGATTGGGACTTAGATGAGATGGCCAGAACAGGCTTCGATCCAACCCAATACCAGACCAAACTATACGTGGCACCCTCGTTTACCCAGATGTTGGTTGAGGTCAGCCGCTGGGTCCGCAATGGAGATTGGCGCGGCTAAAGCCCATCCTCTATTGAGCCGCTCGAATCGATCCCTCGCTGGTCGGTCACCTCGGGGGTAGATCGATTCATCTCGCAGCCACTTTGGCGCTGCCTAATCTTGCCCTATTCGCGCCGAATTCTCGCCAATTTACTCTGTCATTACTGCTTGGGTAGAGCGGCGACCTTGATGTCCAATCATCGAAGAAAATCTGTAAGAACCAACTCCGTAGGCGTCAAGACAGACGACGCGACTCAGACGTCATTTACAGACCGACGAGTCCACACAGTCACTAGGCGTCCCGCCTCAATTCTTGAGTCGCGGTGCAATCATTTAACCAAGCACTGGTGGGGGCCGACAGCTGAGACTTACTCGTCTCGCTGTCGGCGGAGATTGCTGAGAAAGCAGGAGTGAACCTTGTTCAGTTTCAATATGTTACAGCCATCTTTAGCTGTGTTCTTACTCGCCTTGGGTACCTCAGGCTGCATCGTCGAAGATGTCCCGATCGAGACAGGTGAGGACAAGATAGAGGCCGCTGAGGTCATAGGGACTCCAGACGAGTTCGGTGAAGTGGATGATCCAAACCCGGGGGATGATTACGACGAGGTCGTCGATGACCACGGAGAGGCCGCCGCCGACGTCAGAGACCAACTGGCTTCGCGAGTCGAAGAGCTCGAAGAGGCGCGGCGGGGCAACGACGATGAGGACGATGAGCAGCCCGACGTCGAAGAGGTCGCCGTGCCGGTCTATTTCCATGTCATCAAGAAGAGAGATCGGTCGGGCGGTGTCAATGAGTCGCGTCTTGAAAAGCTGATCACCTATCTGGACGAAGCTTTCGCCGGTGAGACTCGAAAGAAGAAGCGGAAACGCGCTCAAGGCGACACTGGATTTCGCTTTGGACCGGAGTATGAGGTCATAGAGACCGTGGATCGCGAACTCTTCAAGAAATGCCGAAAGAATTATTCCGAGTTTCTGGAGTCGAATCGAGTGGGCGGCCCCGAAGCGCTTAACATCGTCGTTTGTCCCATCAAGAAGCAGGCCTATAAGGCGATCGCCATGTCGCCATACAATGATCCACTCGGAGGTGTGGTGATTGGGAGCTCATTGGTCAAGCGGAACCTCAAGGCGGCTAAGAGGATCTTGGTCCATGAGGTCGGTCACTGGCTTGGTCTCTATGACACCTACAAGAATGGGTGTTCAGAGCCTGGTGATGAAATCGATGACACACCGGCCCAGAAGAAGCCCAAGAAGCGTCGGTTAGCTGGAGGCGACGTGTGTCGGAGGACAAACACATGCCCAGGTAAACGAGGCAAGGACCCGTCCGAAAACTTCATGAATTCGACCAGCATCAAGTGTCGGCACAATTTCACAGAGGGTCAGATCACGCGCATGATAGCGGTCTGGGATCAGTATCGATCGCCTGTCGTTGACCCCAACACCATCGCCCCTGACATCCGTGGTCGTGTCGCCCTAGCACCTAACGAAACTCCAAGGGTGAAGATCACCAAGGTCAAGAGAAGCCAAGTGACGGGGAAAGCCAATGACCCAGACCTTGATGGGCCCGTGAACGTGGTGGTCTTAGTCGATGGTGAATACGCAGGCGAGGGTCTCGCCGATATGCCCTATAGGTGGAGAGGCGGTGGCCACCAGCACCGGGAGAGCTTCGGTAAATTCAAGATCAATGTCCCACGGATGTCGAAAGGTCGACATACGGTGAGCGTGGTCGTGCCCGATTACGGTCCCGATGGCCAAATCCTAGACGAAGAAGGCGCGACGGCGAGCAAGAGAGCCCGTTTTACGCGCAGATAATCCCACTCAGATTGGTGACCGTCGGACAGAGCCTCACGATGCGACGGTCACCATCACCTCAGTCACACCCACGATCACCCATTTGTATGCGCACGACCGAGGCAGTCCCGCTCGTCGCTAAACCAACCGTCGACGTCACCTCACGACGAGGTAGCCCACGAGAGGCAGGGGCGCAAAAGTGAAGACGCGGTCACTGGAGAACCACAAGAGAGTCCAGACGACTAATGAGAAGTTAAATCCCGTTGCTATCACCTAAATCAGCCTGGTCTGAGCGAAATGATTGGGGTTCCAGGGCCCTCATCTACCAACGACCACTGACGAGCCCAAAGAGGTCAGTTTTGTCCAAGTATATTTCTATTTTAGCGCTTCTAACCGTGGCGTTAGTCGCCTTCGGCACCTCGGGCTGTCTGGACCAAGAGGCGCCCCTCACCTCAGAGGCTGAACAGTCGGCTCCTTGGGATGAGTTGACCATGACAGAGCAGCTCAATGAGGTCGCCTCAGTTGGCGACGATGCTTATTGGCCCGATCACGAAGACGATGAGGCGTACTCCGACGATGATGATGCGTCAGATATGACCGACGATGATGAGGATGTGGCCGGCTGTGGATCTGAGTCTCCATCCGATGAAATTCGGCTGATGGCGAGAGAGCGTCTTGCGCGGCGGTCGGGCCAAGAAGCGGAGGCGCGAAGGCGTGCGGGCGACGGGGCTGAAGCACGCGAAATCAACCAGACAAGCATCCCGGTCTACTTTCATGTCATCAAAGAGAATCAACGCTCAGGAAACATTCGGCGTTCTCGAATTGATCAGGTAGTGGCCTTTGCGAACAAGGCCTTTGCAGGCGAGACCCGAAGGGGAGCAGACCGGCGCGAAGCAGGCCGAACTGGTTTCAGGTTCGAGACTATGGAGGTGATCGAAACCGTCGACCGTAGGCTCTTCAAAAACTGCCTTAATCGGAGTGATGAGTACCTTCAGACAGCACGTCGTGGTGGGTCTGAATCACTCAATATTATCATCTGTCCTCTAAAGAACCTTCTGGGATTTGCAGCGTTTCCATTCGATGACCCCCTAGGTCCTGTCCTACTCAGGAAGAAGATGTTCAAGAATGGACGGGCGAAGTTAGCGGCAGGTACGACGTTGGTACACGAGGTCGGCCACTGGTTGGGGCTCTACCATACGTTTGAAGGTGGGTGCTCCGGCGATGGTGACGAGATCGCTGACACTCCGGCCCATCGGATGCCAGCAGTCTCCAGGTGCATAAGAAGAGACACATGCCCAAACAGGCCGGGCAGAGATCCGATTCACAATTTCATGAATTACACGTCTGCCAAGTGCATAACTATATTCTCCGATGGCCAAATCGAGCGAATGCAATTGATTTGGCGAGAGTTCCGTGACCCCGACAACATGTTGCCTAACGACCTCGGCCCAGACGCTGATGGCCCCGGCGGGCTTCCCAGTGAGGCCCCGAATGTAAAGATCACCAAGGTCAAACGAAGCCACGTGACGGGGAGAGCGAATGACCCAGACCTCGATGGTCCTGTCAGAGTGTTGGTCTTAGTCGATGGTGAGATCGCTGGTGAGGGTCTCGCTGACCAGCCCGATCGTTCGCGGGTTCGCCGTAACCGCCAGAGCTTTGGGAAATTCAAGGTCAATATCCCCCGGATGGCCAAAGGACGACATACGGTGAGCGTGGTGGTACCCGATTACGGTCCCGATGGCCAAATTCTAGACGAAGAAGGCGCGACGGCGAGCAAGAGAGCCCGCTTTAGGCGCAGATAAAGTGCTTGAATTGATCAGGTGTTGATGAGCGAATCCTAGGGGGGCCGGGACGCTGACTAAGGTATAGTCGCGTCCCGCGCGGGGATTCACGACAGGGACACATTGCTACTCAAACACCGAACGCTAGGCGCGCTCTGCGCCCTCTCACTCGCCATAGGCGCCTCTGGATGTCAGGCCACTGAAGGGCCCGTCGTTACTGTGGACTCCATGGCCGACGTAGAGGTCTTAGATGGAGCGCCTACGGACGCAGCTCAGCGTCGTACCGACACCAACATGCGGGATGTTCAGCGGTCGTCGGTCTGCGGTGACGGGGTCATCGATCAGGGCGAGAGCTGCGACGATGGTAATCAGGTGACGGAAGCGTGCGACTATGGCCAGAGAGAGTGCGTCGTATGCGGTGACGAGTGTCGCGAGCAGCCTGGCCTGCCTAGCTACTGTGGCGATGGGACCCTCGATGAGGCTGAGGCCTGTGATGATGGAGATGACAACGGCGTCTCCCTCTGTTCTTCGGAGTGTCAGGAGATCACCTGTGGGGAGGCCTTGGACTACCGAATCGTGCAGGTGGGGGGGTGGCGGGTCTGCGTCTCCGGCGTACTCGAACGCGACAACCCAGACTTGGCCGATCGAGCGTTGAGGGCTCTCGACGAAGATCTGGCTCAGATCATCGACGCGCTCCCTGGTCACGCGACCTCCTTCCTTCGGCGGGTCTTCATCTGGCTGGAGCTCGCCGAGCCAGCGTTTCCTGGCGGTGTTTATCATCCATCGGCGGCGTGGTTGATGGAGAATGGATATCCACCGGCTTGGGCAGAGGGTGTTCAAGTAGGCAACGCCGAGAACTACATGAATTGGGTTCAGCAGCAGCCCGCCATGATCCTCCATGAGCTGGCACACGCCTGGCACCACCAGAGGCTAGGGTATGGGCATGAGCCCATTCGTGAGGCGTACGAGGCGGCGATGGCGGCGGGGCTCTACGATGAGGTCGAGTACGTCTCAGGCGGCGTCGTAGAGGCATACGCGACCTCCAACCGTATGGAGTATTTCGCTGAGCTCACGGAGGCTTGGTACTGGAGCAACGACTTCTATCCTTTTCGTCGCGACGAGCTGCTCGAGCATGACCCCCAGGGGGCGGTGATGATTCGTGAAGCTTGGCAGTCACCATGACGGCTTTGAGACTGCGAAAGAGCTCTCCAGGGCGCATCTGACCTCGCCTCACATCGAGGTGCCCTCACCCAGCGGGCTTCTTACAGACCAAGACGTCGCGCACGATGGACTCGCTCATCCGATGGGGGGCCGTGACTGGCAGCACGACCAGCCCGTGGTCTCGAAACACAGCCGCCAAGTCATCTCGCTTGGGCTGGTATTGATTAAACCCCAGGACCATCACCCCGCCTGGTTTGAGGCTGGCCGACCAGCCTTCCGCGCAGGCCTTGAGGGTCTCCAAGGGGTTTCGGGTTCTGTCGCTGGTGTGATGTTGGATCCCGTATGGGAGATCTGAGATGAGCAACGAGAATCGCTCACCTTTCAGGATCTGCGCAGCGTCTGCGGCGTCGCCCTTAATGATTTGGAGCGCGGTCTCGCCGACCTTAAAGCGGATAAACTTGCCGTCGTTCTGTTTGTTGGAGGCGCCGACAAAACCAGACGAAAGTTCATGTTTTTGCCGGTGCACTTTGCACCACTTTTTCAGGGACTGATGGATCTCCGGAAAGACCTTGATGTGCTGCTCGATCCCTTTGGCTGATAGCCCGTAGCTCATGGCCCAGAGGAGGGTCGTCCCTCGACCGCACATGGGGTCCAGCACCTTGATCTTATCGCGGGCGTCTAGCTCCAGGTGTTGAAGGCCCAGGTTCAGCATAAACTGTGTGAAGACCTCATTGGTCTTGCCGCGATATTTGGTCCCGAAGACGAAGTCGGCGTGCAGCTGGAAGTGCGTTGATACGGCCATGGGGACGAGCGCGTCTCCGCGACGCTCGAAGACGCCCTGAACACAGGACAGTCGCGCGACCTTGGCGACGTCCTCTGTCGCTAGATCGAGGTGAAAGAAGTCTAGTTCACCGATAGGCACGTGGACGGCGGACTCTGAGGAGAGGACGCCTAACTCAACCTCGCAAGCAGCGAGATAATCGGCGAAGAAGGCGCCGCGCGCGAGAGGGCTGATCAAGAGTGCGAGCTGCTTCATTGCGTGGTCTCCCATTGAGCACAGAACGACGATGGACCGTGCATCCCTAAAGATCCATGATTTACTGACGCGTCAGAGACGCTGACTCTAGAGCGTGAAGCGATGAGGTACATCCGCGCGGCGGCTACTGTTCCATCAGCTTCGCGAGCGCGTCTGCGCGCTTGAGCAGGACCAGCCCACCATCGGCCTTAGGCCAAGCGCCCCTGAAGGCCTTTAGAAGATCGGCGGCCTCATCTAGTTTACCCTGACCGACGCGGAGCCCTGCGAGCTTAAGTCGCGACTCGGCGATGAGGTAGGCCTCACCGGACAGCGCTCGACACGAGCGAGCGATAATCTGTGTGAGCTCCGTCGCCGCCGCGTCTGGTTGGCCCAGCGCTTGTGCGAGCTCCGCGCGTCGTATCCGAAGGCGGCATGTCGGAGGCTTACCCTTGATCCCATTCACAGCCTCCAACTCGGTCAGCGCCGACCCCGCTTCATCGGTGTCCTTAGCTCGCATCGCGATCTCAAACTTGAGGGCGGGTTCGTAGGTCAACGCGGCCCCGAATCCAGCGCCTTGGCCCTTGATGGCGGTGACCCTCGCCAGAGTCGCGCGCGCCTTTTGTAGATCGCCTTCGCGCACGGCGCCGACGCCCCTGAACCACATCAGCCCGAGGGAGTAGAGCTGTCGCACATCACCGTCGACAGATGGGTCTGCTAAGAGAGACTCCATGCGTCGCGCCCAGGCGGCCCATTCTTCGACGGGGGCCAGCCACAGATGCGCCTCCAACGCCGATTGGACGCACCCCAAGGCTTCGGTCGGGTGTCCCGCTGTTTGTGCCTGATTCAGGCAGAAGACCCAGAGCTTATTGGCCTCGGCCAGGCGACCGATGGACGCCTGCGCGACCCCATGATGACTCAAGAAATCCAATTGGGTAGGGACCGGGACAGCGTCGCTCAAGCTCATCATCATCTGCGACATCCGACTCGCCTCGTTCCCTCTCCGGGCATAGATCTCGGCCAGCGCCGTTCGGGCTTCCGTCAGATTTGGGTCCTGGTCGATGATGCCCTTAAGCCTGCCCTCGGCTTCCTTTAGGCGGCCCAACCGAACCTCGGCTCGGGCGCGCTCCAAGTGGACGCTGCTGGTCCCGGGGAACCGCAGGTGGGCCAGGGTTGACGCCTTGAGCCACTCTGCGTCTTGACCCGAGCTAGCGAGAGTTTTCAGTCGTAGAGACGTAAAGCTAGGAGACTTTGGGAACCGGGCTTGGGCGCCGTCAATCAGTGTCGAGAATGCGCTTGGGTCGTGTAGGCGCCGGGTTGAGACCAGGTACGTCAACTCAAGGAGCGCGTCTTTGGGGTGTGCCTCGCGGAGTGTCTCCCAGCTCGCCAGCACCGCGTCGCGCTTCTCTGCTGCTCGAAGACTCCGGTCAGCGAGCCGAGCGGTCACGGCCGATAGGTCTGTGCTGTCACCAGACAGTCGCGCGCCTTCCCCAGCTGCTGCCGCTGCCGAGGCTGGCCGGCCTCGGAAGAAATACATGAGCGAGAGCCCGCCATACACGGCGCCATCCTTCGGTCGTGTCTTCACGAGATCTAGGAGGAGTCGCTCTGCTTCTGTGAACTCAGCGTTCAGCAGCGCGGCTCTGACATCCTTCAGGCTATCCTCGGGAGTAGGGGAGGTCGCGGGGCTCTTGGTAGCTCCCCTGATTGTTATCTCCCCGCTCATTAAATGTGGCGATGAGGGCGTCTCAGATGGGCCTCTCTGGCCATTGATGGCAAAGAACAAGAGCCCGCAGACTGCAGCGAACGCGAATCCCCACGGCAGCCAATTGGACTTTGAGGAGGCCTGAAGCGTGTCTGAGACCGGACTCGGCTCGGTCTCGGGGCCGAGCGCGCGGCTCTTCAGGAGCGCGTCGATATCGGCGAGGATCCCCGGCAGGTCTCGCTCAAAGTTGACGGTGGTGCCCAATCTGGCGGCGTTCATCTTGGTGATGGACCGCAGCGGCGCTGGGATCGTGTGCGGTTCCGGGATCTCCGCGCCGCTCCCCATCAGGATGGGGAGGATACTCGCGCCGCTCTCGAGGGCCGCCGAGAGCTCTTGGCGAATGGGATCATCGTGGCTATGGAGACGGGGGGCTTCCCAGTTCGCGCCTATCATGACCAGCATGATCTCAGTGGAACGCGCCTC
>CALELH010000652.1 GCA_937902595.1 uncultured Myxococcales bacterium | reverse complement strand
CGTCGTCCGGAGACCGGGACAGGGATTGATTCGCCATCGGGAGTCAATGTCCTGGCGCGAAGGATCTTGGGCTGGGCCTGTGCATGGAATGAGATGGTGACTTCTTTATATCTCTTCGCTCCTGCAGTGGTCTGTATCAAGACGGACCTGACGTGGCGTATCTGCTCGACACCTCTCTGGCCCGCGCGAACATAGCGTTCATCTCGCAGCACTGTGCCCTGTTGGTCCGGTCCAGATTGAGGGATTCGCGCAACCAGCAAAGCGAGTTCAGCGTCTTGTCTTGCGGCTGGGTATTTAAAGGATCTGGCCGCGAGGTTTGCTCTCTTTGGTCCGAGGGTTCGATTGAGCCCAGCGAGGGCCTCTGCGTCTATTGGATTTCGGGCCAGCTGCCGCTTGTACTGCTTAACCGCTCCGGATGTATCTCCACGCTGCTCACAAAAATATGCATAGGTCAGTCTGAGGGGCCTGTTGGTTGGGTCCCTCTTAATTGCCGTCTCAAAGGTCTGTCGTGCTGCGCCGTCATAGCCGGAATCAGCCAGGGCTGTTGCGAGCAAGGCTCTGGTTTTTGTCTCGTCGACTCCCATCTCTAGAGCGGAGCGGAGGGTCTCGATAGCTTTTTCGCGCTGGTCGAGCTTGAGATGTGTTTCACCGAGCGAGAGCTTGAAACTTCCTTTTGAAGGATATCTTCGTACCAGTGTCTTAAGAACCGCCAACGCCTTTTCATATTGCTCAAGGAAGGTATAGGCCGTGGCTAATTGTCGCAGAGCAACATCGGATCTCGGTGATCGCTCAAGCAGCTCTTCCCAGCGAGAGACAGCCTTACGGGTGTCTCCCATAGTGAACTCCAATCGAGCCAGATTGTCCGTAAAGTCTACTCGTTGTGGCTTGAGCTTATTCGCCTGCGAAAAAGCCTGACGGGCTAGAGTCAAGTGGCCTTGGGCTTCGAAGGTAGCCGCGAGCGCTGCGTGAAGCTCGGCCTTCTCGGGCATTCGACCCAGGGCCTGTCGCAACACAGCCTCCGCGCGTTCAGTGCTTCCTTTTTGCAGATACCAGTCGGCGTAGGTCGTCCAGGCAATAACTGATTCAGGATAGCGCCTTACAGCGTCCGTAAACTCGGCCTCAGCCAGTCCTGTGTTTCCGGTCGATGCAAGCGCCGACGCTATGTGAAGTCGATGAGAGACGCCATCGATTGGGTCAGCATAGAGCACCGGTCTGATAGCCAAGCCCTCTTGAACCTTGCCCAAAGTGATGAGCGCTCGAGAACGTAGCTCAAGGGCACCTTGGTCTCGAGGCCGATGCCTCAGGGCGCTGTCAGCCCACCCAAGCGCCCTCTGGGGAGAGCGTGCGGCCAAATGAACTTCGCCGGTCTGCACCATGTATTCGATGCTTTCGGGCTTGAGTTGATGGAGGAACGCAAATTGGTCGAGGGCCGCTTCAGTTCGGTCCAAAATTACCAGCTCCCTCGCCAACGCTTCTCGGTAACGAGAGGCTCTTTGATTGAGGGAGACCGCTGTTTGCAGATTGTCTGCTGCGGACTCGTGCGCTCCCGTCTCGCTGTTTAATTGGCCCAACAGCGCAAAAGGCTCTGACCAATCTGGGGCTAAAGTCTGTGTCGACGATATGGCCTCTCGACTCTCGGCGATGAGGCCATCAGCGAGGTGTAATTTGGCCGCTGCGAGGAGGATCTCTGGGTGGTCCTCATATCGCTTAAGTGCACCGTCGACCATCAAGCGAGCACGTCCGAACTCCTTGAGGGCTGTTCGAACTCGAATCTCGCTGGCGATGACCGATGGGGCAGTCGGTTCAAGGGTCCGAGCGTGCTGAATAAATCCCAGAGCCTGCTCGAATTCACCCTGTCTCTCTAGTGAGAGCCCCGCGCCCAATAAGCACCAGGCGTTGGTCGGTAAGGTCTCGTTACAAGATCTGAACAGGCTTCTTGCTGCTTTCGGTTCATGCTGGAGGAGGGCGCGACCTTCGAAATACCATCTGAGAGGATCATTGGCGTGAGCTAGGCGGGCTTCCCTTAGCCGAGATAAGGTCGACGCGTTCGTGCCTGTTCTTAGTCCCGCTTGCCGTATACAGGCATGAGCGAGGTGGTCATTAGGGCGCTGTCGAACTCTCTTCAGGCATTCCTGAATCCGTGAGTCCGCTGAGCTCGCGTAGGGCGCCCTCGGCTCCGCTGCGTGCGGTGCTGTTGGAGCAAAACTCGTCAAAGCGGTCACAAGCAGCAGTTGGTGAATTCTTAGGTCCATACTGTTGAGATGCTCCTCAACGCTCAAGGTATCGAGGATTTAGACTCTTACGTATTTGTTCTTTACGGTTCCTCTAGCCAAGAAGCCCACAACGCCGTCGATAGAGAGCGGCAATGAGTAGCATTGCCCAGAGTAGACCTACCTCCGAGGGAGAGGCCATCGCCGAGCATCCCGACCCGGCCGTTTCCTTTCGATCCATCGGTAATCCAGCATCGCTTGACGGGGAAGCGCTCTCAGAGTCTTGGGGGGGATCGACGTCAATTTGTCGGCAGGTGGCGGGGAAGTCATCGCACGTATAATTACATTGCTCGACAGTCTCAGAGTCGGCAGGACACGTATCGCGACGGGTCACTCCATCTAGAGACGGCGAAAGCAGGGGACGCCAAGACGTCCCAAGATCATCGGAGGAGACGAGGAGCGCCTCTTCACTGCGTCGCGCGCAGCCGAGTAGTTGGCCACCTTGGACTAATTGTAAGCAGGAGATTGTTCCTGACTCTAGCTGCCGCTCCAACCCCTCCCAACTCGTACCCGCGTCGAGAGAGCGATACAGACCAATGACCGGGGTCGAGAACACAATCTCTCTGCCGTCTGAGCTGACGGCGAGGCTGTCAGGCACATCGGGTAGGGTGATCAGCGAGGTCCATGTTTCTCCACCATCTGAGGAACGGATCAACGTTGAATCAGGAAAGGTCGCGTAGGCGGCGTAGAGTTCTTCGGGCTGATCTGGATTCACCGCCAGTAGATCTATGTCAGTTCCCGTCGCCATGAGCTCAGGGGGGCCTAGATTAAAGGCGGCAAAGGTTCTCCCTCCATCTCTGCTTGAGAGAGCGCCACCTGCATGAACCAAATAGATCCTCTGCGGATCGCTGGGAGCACGGAGGAACCGGCGTACTCGGCCTCTAATGTCTAAGCCTGCCTTGGACCATGTCGCGCCAGCATCTTCAGTCAAGAAGAGATCATTAGGGCTGCCTAGGGTTTGCGTCGAGACGAGAGCTTCATTGGGGCGGTCTGGGTGTGTGGAGATCTGCGCGATAACGTGAGTGTCCAAGGGGGCGCTCGGGGGAAGGAAAGAGCAGCCCGCGTCCGTGCTTCGGCGGAGACCACTACGGGTTCCAATAAGCCAAGTGCTTCCTAGCGCGTCCATGGGCGCGCTAGCGTTCAGACCGGGGAGGGGAGTAAGCCCTTCATCACAGACCCACTGAACACTGTCATCCTTGAACAAAAACAGCCCAAGATTATCGATGACAACCCACCGTTCTCCGCCCCTATTTTGCGGATGTTCGATGGAGCGCACATCTTTAGGGCCTAAGTGCCCAAAGGAGGGGAGAGGACACAGCGCGCACAGACCCCAAAAGAACCACTTCCGCATTCGCAAAACCTAGGTGAGAATACGAGGTGACTATAGCAGATGGGGGCATAGCAATGCTCGGTACAATACAGAGACCCAGCTTCTTGGTTCTGTGGATCAGTCTAGGCTTACTGGGCTGCGCGGGCGCAGCTCAGGTCACAATGGTGAGCGGGTCGTGTTCTACAGAGTTTGACGGATGTATGAAGACCTGCAGCGCGATCAAGGACTCGGTTGAGTGTGAGTTGTCCTGTCGTTTCAGAGCAAAACAGTGCGCGCGCGCCCAGGGGACGACCGGGAAGAGTTGGTTGAGTAAGTCTCCACGACTGGGAGATTACCAGGCGTTGCTTGTAGATCTATCCGGTCGTAAAGCGCTCCACTCCAAAAAGGTTGAACTCACTCTTGGCCCGGCTGTTGGTCCCAATCCTGCGCACCTGGACTCGGCTAAGAAAACGCACTCCGGGCATTTCGTGATACCGCCAGGCTCCCATCTGGCCGCTACTTTTGAATTGCCCGAAGACGTACGAGAAGCGGAGCTCATCCTGACTCATGCGCCCGGGGGCGAAGGGACACGCTGCTTTATTACCGTCACTATGGGTTCAAAGACGATCGTGGGCCGTTACGCGCCACCGCGCGTTCAACAGGGCCGGTTGAAGGAAGAGTCCTGGAACTTGACGCCGGATCTAGGCAGCTTTCCGGCTCAGGATGGTAAGCGAACGATGAAGTTGTTCCTCTATAACAACGAAACCGCCGGGAGCACTGAGCCCTATCACTTGGCGAGCGTCGAGCTTCATTACCGGGCAATGGAGGCCCGGTAAGCCTAATCCCTACTGCCTGTGAGCATGAGGTCGCTTACCACCCAACGTGCGTAGACAACCCACTCTGAGGGATGGCTTACGGCGACCTTCGAGCCCGCTAGGTCGGAGACATAGGCTACACTTGATTGCGGAGTGGTGTGGCGGCGACCAACGAACAGCATCGCTCCATCTGGTGCTCGCTCACCTACGGCTGGCTGCGGGAACCGCTCATGTTCGAACAGCCCTTCCGGATACCCATCGCCGATAAGGGTATCACTTAGATTCGCCTCCGTTCCGGGCTGCTCGCAGCGAATATCCCCATCAAAGAAAGCGCGGAGGTTCAGACCTACTCTCAAGAGATCATGATGGCCGGATGGACCAGGCGTCTTTATTGGCACATTGCGCGTAAACACCAGGCCGCGTAGTTGGTCGGTAAATGCGGGACTGTGATCACCCACTCTTCGATTGGCGACGTCATGACCTTCGAGAGATATGAACTCTCTATCGGCGTCCGTCACTTGGCATTTTTCGTTGGTCTCGGAGTCCGTAATCCAGATCTGAGGCTTCGTCACACACACGCCATCGATACAGCGCTCGGAGTCGACGACATAGGAGACGACGGATGTTCCTAACGCTGCGTTGGCGTCACGCACAGGGAATGGGTGGTCCGAGATCTTGAGAAGTCGGGTTAGATCTCGAGACTCGTCAGTGAAGTCTGCCAAATACAGCGCGGCTGGAGCCTCTCCACATGCCATCGAGAAGACGAGCATTCCGTCGTTGAGCCAGCTCACCCCGCCGATGCCTGCGTCGCATTCAGCCGGAGAGAGGGCGTAAGAGCGAGAAGCTTGAACATCTATGACCCATACTTCACCGTCTGAACTTAAATCGGGCCTTCCCAAATCGTCTTGAGAGGCATGTTGGACCGCCGCGATGTAGCGCGCGTTTGGAGAGACAGAGTGGAAAGACCAGGCGGCCGATTCGGAGGTCAAGCGCTGCTTCTGGTCGCCCTCAGTGGTCACGCTGAATATATGTGTGCTTCCACCTTGCGTCGCTGTGTACGTGAGTGATCCAGGGACGACTCTAAGAGAGATTGGGCTGCCTGCATCTGGGGCAAGCCCTGCATCCGCCAGGATAGGAGCCATGTCAGCTGGGCTGCTGTCTGCTGTATTCGAGTCATCACCAGTTCCGCTGCACCCGATTAGCCCGAGACTGGTGACAAGTATGACCATCAAAACGAATCTAATCATCGTGTTCGCTCTTCCTGCAGTGTACGAAAGTCCACAAGCGCTCGCTCCGCCGCGTCCAAGAATGGACGTGCCCGAAGGGCCAGGACTGTTTGAAGATCTTCGAACGTTCTCTTGGCGACCGCGTTGTTCGATAGATCCCAGTAGGGATTGCGCTCTGAGACAAGGTCCTCAAGAGGCACGATAATTCCAGGAGTTGCGCGCCCTGACCCTGGAGTGAGGTCGTCGAAAGGGATGTGAAGCAGGCTTACTGCGAGTCGGATTGAGAAGCCTGGTGGCTGATGTCCGCGCTGAATCTGGATGAAGTGAATACCACCGGGGCTTCGGCGCGTGAACTCAACGAAGTAGCGATCCGTCACGTGCGCTTTTCGGTCGTAGCGAAAACCAGGAAGGGCATGCTCGATCACGTCTGTTATCGATTCTAGAAACGAGACATCGCTCTTAGAACGACTCAGCATTCCTAGCAGATTGACCAGGGGGTTACCTGGTCTAGGCGGAATCTCCACCATCGTCTCGAGCGTG
>CALELH010000651.1 GCA_937902595.1 uncultured Myxococcales bacterium | reverse complement strand
GACATGAAACGGGTGACATCTTTCACGCCTTCCCAGTACTCGATCTCGTGATATGGCACACCGTTCTTCGCCGCCCAGGCCCGCGTAATCGCGGATGCTTGCGGTAACTTCTGGTGGGGGATCTTAGGAAATAGGTGATGCTCGATCTGGTAGTTCAGCCCGATGAAGAAGAATGACATCCAACCCGGCATCGTGAGGTTTCGTGTGGTCTCAAATTGCAGACGCCAAATGTCCTTCGTGCTGGTCACCACGGGCATGCCCATATGAGCGGGCGCGAAGACCAATGACAGGGAGATCCCAACAAACGTCCAAATCGCTGCGTACAGAGCGATCGCCCAGGGGCCGAAGAAGATCGTCGGCACGACAACCCAAGCGGTCACATGAACAGCTAAGCAAAAGACATCGATATACCAGGTTCGGTCCATGCCCTTGTCTCGGGCATAGCGATACAAGAACGCGAGGGACGAGCCACGCATGGACCAAACCAGCATGAAACAAAGCGGCCAGAAACCCACTCCCTGGAGATTACGCTGGAACCACTGTCGACGAGGACCCGAACGCCGATATTCGACCGCCGTGCTCGCCATCGGCCACAACAATATGTCCGGGTCTACGTCTGCCACATTCGGATAAGCGTGGTGCTGAATGTCATGCTTCCAATGCCAGTAAGGACCGCTCACCCCACCCAGAACAGGAAAGGTCAGATTGAAGATGAGGCGGTTTCGCCAAGGCTCGGATGATAAACCTCGATGACTTCCCTCGTGCCCGATCATCGCTGCCACAGCGCAAAACCAAGCCGTCACGGGAGTGAGGAGCGCGGACCACCAAAAGGGAAGGTAGACATGCGCGACCATTAGCCCGGCCACTATGGACATCAGGAAAGCGAACTTCGCCCACGTGCGCCCCTCGCAACGCTCAAACATACCGGCAGCAGAGAGCTCAGCGCGCAGTGACTTCGTCTTAAGCATCAGGAACGACTCCAACAGGTAAAATAGGCTCACGGTAACCCTACCGGTAGCCAAGCCGAAGAACTGTAATACTAATGTAAATAGGGTTTACGGAAATCAAACGGGCCCTCAATTGGGCTCTGAAGGCCACTCTGTTGTCTCCAGCACAGTTCCGGGCTATTGAACCGCTTCAATCGGAGGGGAGTTTCCATGGAACAGACGATTTTATCAAAGGTAGTCCTGCCGCTCGCGCTCTTCATCATCATGTTGGGTATGGGGTTGTCCCTGGTAACGGATGACTTCAAACGGGTTGTAAAGTTCCCGAAGGCCATCGCGATCGGCGTTCTCTGCCAAATGATTTTGCTACCCCTCGTCGGGCTGGGCATCGTCACCTTGATCCCGATGAGCTCACCAGAGCTCGCCGTGGGGCTCGTCATTCTCACGCTGTGTCCGGGCGGAACGACCTCCAACCTCATGACCTATCTGGCCCGGGGAGATGTCGCCCTGTCCATCACCTTGACGGCTGTAGTGAGCTTGGTTACCCCCTTCACGATCCCGATCTTCGCAGATCTCGCCATGACCCATCTGATGGGAGCGGGGCAGGCGATCGAGATGCCTTTGGGTAAGACCATCATCGTCCTCCTTGCCATCACCGTTGTGCCCGTCGGGCTCGGTATGGGGATCCGCGCGAAGTGGCCCAACTTTGCGGGGAGAGCGGATAAACCGGTAAAAATACTCTCCGTCGTCTTCTTGATCGCCATCATCGCCGCCATCGTCAAACAGAACATTGATGAGCTCCCGAACTTTATCGCTCAGACCGGCACGGCGACGCTCCTCCTGAACGTCTCGACCATAATCCTCGGATTCGTGATCGCTCGATTCGCGGGCCTCAATCGTGCGCAGCAAACCACGATCGGTATGGAGGTTGGCATTCAAAACGGGACGACAGCCCTCCTCGTGACGGGCACGCTCTTAGCCAACAGCACAATGACCATCGCACCGGCCATCTACAGCCTCCTCATGTTCGCGACAGGTGGCGCCTTCGGCTATCTGGCGAATCTCGGACGGGGAGACGAAGAGGCCCAGGAAGAGGCGCCAGAGGTGGACAATTAGGAGCTCCTGAAGGGAACACGTGCCCCTCCAAATGAGCGCAGTGCCCATCGAAGCTCCCTCAGGAAGCCCCGGGTCCCACTTCGACACCGTCAGCGTCGGGGCGGCTCCCCTGCATCGCGATATACTAGGAAAAATACCGCATCGCGCCTGTCCAACTCCCGAACAAACCCGCTATACTTTTACTCTGTGAGCCCTTGGGGGGAGAGTTCGACATGGTCCGGTATCGCTTCGTTCTGATGACTGCGCTCGTACACGTAAGCGTGTGGGGCTGTGGTAGCGAAGACACGACAAGTCCGAACGCAACTGCGGCCTTCGAAGGGCAAATGACGTCGTACCCAGACGGGCCATACGGAGACGAGGTGGGCGATGTTATTGAGAACACCACGCTGACTACGGGCACCGACGAGAGCGTGTCCCTACAGTCCCTTCATCAAGACCCAACCCGTCACCTCATGTTGATCTTTGGCACAGCAGGGTGGTGCGGACGGTGCCGGATTCACATGCCGACACTCAAGGCGATTTACGAAGAGCTTGGCTCGCAGGGCGTCTACGTCGCTCTGTCGATTCATGAGAACCGCGTGTTCGGACCAGCGGAGCCGAGGGACGCCCTCAACTTTCGGAGGCTACACCAACTACCCTTCCCTGTTTTCGCCGACACCGATGGTCACCTGACTCAATATTATAATGAGGTGAGCATCCCTATGGTGATGGTGGTCGATCTGAGGACGATGGTGCTCCTGTATGCCGAGCATGTTTGGGAGCCGGATGACGTCAGAGCCCTTCTAGAAACCCATCTCTAGCGTGCGTGTCCTAGGCCTTGCGTCCTAGCCAAATAATGTGACGACTCCCGCGACGTCCATGAGCGCGCGCCTCACGTACATCAACCTTGAGACCGCTTCGCTTCAGACGCTCAGTAAATCGATCATCAGGATGAGCTGACCACACCGCAAACACCCCACCTGGGGACAACGCACGGCGGGCGGCGCTGAGACCTCCTTTACTGTAGAGCCAGCCGTTGCTGGCCGCGCTAAGACCGTTGGGGCCGTTGTCGACATCCAATAAAATGAGATCCCAATCATTCTCCCGGCCCCGAATAAGCGTCGTCACATCACCGATGTGAACCTCGACTCGGGCGTCATCAAGGGGCCGCCCTGCCGCCTCACCCAAGGCACCTCGATTCCATTCAACGATGCTTGGTACAAGCTCGGCGACGACGACCCGATCATCCTCGCGGCACCGATTGAGCGCGGCCGCCGCGGTGAAGCCCATGCCTAGGCCCCCGACTAAGATCCGTCCACCCGCTCCGGCGCGGGCATCGAAGGCGAGGTTGGCGAGGGCCTCTTCGGAGCCATGCATCCGCGTACTCATGAGCGCATGCCCGTCCACACGAATCAGCATCTCCTGATCCCGCTGGAGGAGCTCCATCTTCCCGGAACCGCCGGGCACATCACATGAGTCGAGAGTGACCCAAGGTTTCATAGCGACTATTCCTCCAAAAAGGGTGCATGACGACTCCGCTCAAAGGCGATCCGCTACTCTCCTCTAAGGTGAGAGATCGAGAATTGAATGTCATATGTGCTGTTCCCACGATATGAACAAGAGTTCAGCGCGACACCTTCAGGTCCACAGACCAGGTCCGCCGCGCTCGGCGCCTCCACCTCGAAACGTCGGGTCTCCTGGTGTGCCCCCCAGGCGAGGACTTCAGGTAACCGAAGGGACTCGCGAATCGTGTAGTCATGGTTCTGGAAGTCCATCCTGAGAGCCGGCTTCTGTGCTAGCGACGGCACCGCGGTCTCCAGGAGAGACTCTCGGTCAAGACCCATCTGTTGGGCCAAGGTCAGCAGCGCGAGCTCTTCGGACGTGTAAGACGTTACGGACAAAGCGATTAACTCTGGATTGGTGAAGGAGGTGATAATGTTCTCCGTCAGCCCAAAGATCCCATTGATCGCGCCAGCGACGCCAGCACCGAGGCCCTCCTGACCGTACGCACCCGCGACGATCCGGGCCACACCACCCAGCAAGCCATCGGCTCCATCCAACACCCCGAACAGCTCGTCTTCATTACCGGCGCCATCGGACTCGAACACGAAGGTGATGATGTTCACCACCTCGCCTGGTCGTACGGAGATCTCAGCTGAGAACCCATCCCCAGACAGAGGATAGACCTGATCGATGACAACATCGTCAGTGGAGTACACCCAGGGCCCGCTCACATGACAAACCGGATTCTCCGGACCGCCGTCTTGAACACCGACAGTGCAGCTCTCATCTTCATCGAGCTGAGTCGGGTCGAAGCGAACCATCATGCTGAAGAATCGAACATCGTCGTACACCCATGGTCCACCAGGCCTCGGACCATATTCTCCAGAGACGATGGGCCGAAAACTGTCGACGCTAAATCGATACGATTGCTCCACGAAGTTTGGTGCGACTTGCACATAGATGGGGTTCGTCAATAGAGAACGGTCGCGATCTAAGAGCGGATTCGATCCATCGTCAGCGCAGTCGATAGCGAAGTCGCTGCAGCGAAGCTCACCAATCGTAGGGTTATCGAAGCCAGCGATGCATTCGTCGCGCATGGCCTCCAGCACCCGACACGCCGCCCCGCGGCCCAGCTGCTCTTCGAGAGCGCCAAGCCAGGCGTTCGCGCTGTAACCCAACTGGAGCGCATACAGGCCCGGCGCCATCTCATTTGGAACCTCGACGATGGCCAGATCATCGTAGAGCTCGGCGAAGCCCTCAGTCGCCTCCTCGCTGTCTTGAATACTTCGGTGATAGCGAAGCCACTGTCTCTCCCTCTCAAGGTACCAATACATCGGGGGCACAGTGTCGAGCCCGCCCCGCGTCAGAGACGCCTCGGCGCCGCGGGTGTAGGTCCCGGTCTGCGCCGCGAGCTGAACCTCTCCCTGCCGGTCCCTCGGATCACAGTCCCCCTCACCGTCGGCGTCAAAGGCGCACTGCATTCCGTTGCGCATTCGCACCATCGGCTCTCCACTCACCGAGTCTATCTTCATTCCCAAGAAGTCTGTCTGAGGTCCATCTCTATTCGCCGACCTCACGCGGACGAAGTAGGCCGACATGTTCGTATCAACCAAGTTGAGTCCCTGTACAAATAGACGTCCTGACGGACGGACAATCGGGGCCGCACGCCCCTCTTCGTCGGCGAGGCGAACCGAAGGCTGTGAGATCCACGCGGGTGAATAGACGCACATGGAGAGTCTCTCTCCACACATCCCTTCACCGGGGATAGTCACCTCTCCGCAGAGACCATCGACCTCAGCCTGAGGCACGGCGCTCTGAGTCGCCAGGTCCCCGGAATAGCCCCCCGTGTCCACGCACATCACCCCATCGAGGCAGGCCTGGTATTCGCTCAAGCGACTGGTCTCGTAGGGCGTCCCATCTGCGTCTCCATCTTGGCGTGAGCAGGTGGCTAATAAGCCGGCGCCGATAGCCGCGCAGTCAGCGTCCGCCAGACATCCTACCTGCCGTTCCTCTAGATGATCATCAAGGCGGTAATGAGCCACAGGGACATAGAATCTGAGTCCATCGGCCTCGGAGGGTACGTCGCTCTTCAGTTGAGTGGTCGGATAGTCGTGATAGGCCGAATGAATCGTCGGCCTGATCAGCTCCAGACGCTTCGGGTCATCCCGCAGGATCGTCCCCGGATGTTCCCAGCAACAGGGACCCGGGCAATCCTCGGCTAAGACAAAGTTTTCATAGAGACCGACCTCGTCGAGGTCACATTCTGGATCGATCCCCAGACCACTTGGACCGCCGACGCCCTGGTCAGCGCCCTCACCACCAGCGCTCGCGTCATAGGCCCCCGGAACAGAGAAGTCTACGGCCGGCCCCTGAGACCCTGCATCAGCGTTGAGTCCGGAGCCCGCTGGAGCGCCGTCATCACAGCCGACCACAGCGAGGCCGAAGGATAAAATGAAGATGGTCGGACCGAGAGTCGACGAAAAATAGTCTCTTGGAGAGGTCATTGAGGTCTCCCTGCTACTGCGCGAAGGCGGCGCTTTGACGCGATTGTATCGGACTCGTGATGTCCACGACAGAGCGACGGAGGTGCAGACCACCGGGATCTTGTCGTCTTCGACACCTCTAAGTTAGTCTGTGGGAGTACGAGCCCGGAGTTCTCAGAGTGAACAATCAACAGACATCCATTCGCAGACCCACACCTTTGGTCGGATTTATTCTAATTCTCGCCTCCTTGACGACCATAGCGACTAGCGAAGAGGGTGACATTCCCACTCTAGGGAGTTGGTGGGCTGGCGCTATCTCAGAGCCAGTGAGCATACGATTCGATCTAGGTGAAGGCGGCGCATCTTGGTTGAGTTCCTCCAGTACCGACCCAACCTTTCTTGAGCTGTACCTCGTCTCTAGGGACAGCGATCAGGACGAATTCCCTGAGGCCATCTGGACGCTCAAGACCGTAGACGGTTTGGGCTACACCAAGACAGGAATGTTTATGGGGAACGCGCCGGGAAACTCTCGGGGCTCCGTCGCCTGGCTCGGCCAGGTCTGTCGAGGTGATCAAGTAAACGCAGAAGAGTCTGATTGCCTACCATGCGATTTGGCGAATGGGTGTGTCTTCGAGGTCGATCTCAGCTTGTGCTCAAGAGGAGAGCAAGGAGACCGGGCGCCGGACCTCTATATTCGTCTCACCGATGAAGATGGCCGGGTGAGGATGTGTAGCTCCGGATGTGGCAGAGATGGCTATATCTCGTCGTCTCTGTCGGCCCTCGAACGTAACATCTGTGATGACAGTCCCGAGGTCACACCGACGACCCCATGACCGAGCCCTCCCAAGACATCCAGGCGTTTTGTTCGGACGACCAGCCTGGCCCAGGCGCCGTGCTCACTCACCCTGTCATCATCGCCATGCTAGTGCTCTGGATCGTCAATGACCACCTGCTTAAGGACCTCTTGGCCAACGCGCTCACCGGAAAGCTGTCGGACGTGGCGAGCCTCGCCGTCTTCCCGCTAATCCCCGTGACGATGTACGAGATCTGGTGTGGCCTGCGCGGGCACGAGCCGAAGTATATGAAGCCCGTGCTCCTACTGAGTCTGGCTTCGACAGGGTCTGTGATGATCGGTATCAACGTCTCTGCATATTGGGCCGATGCGTATCGGGTCGGGCTTGGCCTGTGCCAATGGCCATTCTATGCCATCGCACACTTCATCTCAGGAGACACCCTACCCCCCACGCACACCGTTCATCTCACTATGGATCCTACGGACATTTGGACGCTGCCATCCCTAGCTATTCCAGCATGGCTGCAGCTCAAGATCTCGGCCCTCCGCGAGACTGGCCCTCAAGCTCCTGACGACACGGTCTAAGAGCGGCGGGTCACCGCCGCAGGCAGATCGCCTCTAAGTTGTCCTCTCTCGTGAGACGGGTCTTCGTCCAACCAGCCCATTGATAGCCCGCCGGGCACGCGCACGCCGGCTTTCGGAGACTGGCCATGCCGAAGTAGCAAGTGACCCCCCGAGTATCCATGTGCATGCTAAACGAATGGCTGTCCGCCATGGGTCCAGTGGCTTGGGCAGTGGGGCCGTAGCTGAAGGCTCCGACAAGAAAGCCCAATAAAACAAGCGTCGTGATCTTCCAGATATCCATAGAGCGACTCCCTCGTGTGTTGCGATGGCTACTAGGATAACAGCCAAGACGCAGGGAGGCTCACGGTCTGAAAAAAAAGAGAGCGTTCACTCTCAAACCGGGGTCACCAATCAGCGCGCCAGCCCGTCGCGATCCGACCATCCTCGAAGAGCCAGATGCGCTGGTCTACGTCAAAGGGCCCATCAAAAACGACCTCCTCGGGCCAGCCAGGAAACCGCACGCGAACTCGGTCGACGGTCTCATGTCCACCGAGACCGAAGTGAGGACTCAGGCTGTCTTGGCATCCCTGCCCCGTACCACCACCGATGACACGAACAAAGGTCTGGTCGCCAGCCTCCACGTACACGGTGGCGCCAATACCCGCGCGATTCGCGTTCGCGGTCCCGACGACTCGAGTCTGGAGCCAATGGCCGTCGTGATCCCGCTGATTGCGGAAGAGCCCATAGCTCGTCGCGATGTCTAGGCGTCCGTCCTGATCAAAGTCAGACGCCGCCTGTCCCCAACCATTACGGACCTCAATCCCCGAACGCCAAGCATCGAGACTAAATGTCCCGTCCCCATTGCCCCAATAAAAGTCAGTGGGCCGGCCGTCATAGATCGCGCTGATGACGAGATCGAGCGCCCCATTATTGTCAAAGTCTCCTAGGGTAGGGATGGAGTGAGTCTCTTGAAAACGTAGCCCCGCCGCGCCGGCCGGGTAACTCCAGTCTCCCTGAATGTCCTGAAAGGTCCCATCTCCTTGATTGATGAGCACCTCTGTCTTGGCGCTAAAGTCAAAGAAACGAGGGTGCGCCAGGCCAGCCATGACGATGTCGAGGTCTTGGTCGCCATCAAGATCTCCGACCGCGGCGCCGCTGTTGTGGCCATAATAGTTAAACCCACGCCATTGGGTCATTCGACCCGAGAGCCCAATCTCGCGCGCGACCTCGGTGAATCGGGCGCCATCATTACGGTAGTAGAGGTTACGATTAAGTCGATATGTGTTCGCCAATATGTCGACATCCCCGTCCGCGTCGAAATCAGCGGCCAAGACGCCCCGAGTCGCCAAGAAGACATCTTCATCCTCAGGGCCCGCGATCCCTCTCCGTCCCGTCCAGTCCTGGAAGGTACCGTCTCCACGGGAGCGCCAGACCGTGTCGATATAGGAGAGTCCACTGCTCCAACAGATAAAGTTCGCCAGGTAGAGATCCAAGAACCCGTCACCGTCTATATCGACCCAAGCTGCGGCCGGCGTCGGTGATCGGTCGGTGCTCTCATCGCCACAGGTCATATAGTCTTGCAGATCGGAGATCCCCGCGGCCTCAGTTACGTCATCGAAGCCACCATTACAGTCGCTACGGACCAAGAAATCCGACTCTGTGTATGACTCGTTATAAAGAAACAGATCGAGGCAGCCGTCGTTATCGTAGTCCCCGAACACCCCGCTCCCGGACAGCCCCTGATCGAGCCGCGCTTCGCTGGTCACATCGACGAAGCTCCCTCCGTCGTTACGTAAGAGGCGGGGTCCATTCAGCAGCAGGTCATCATCACCGTCGTTGTCAT
>CALELH010000650.1 GCA_937902595.1 uncultured Myxococcales bacterium | reverse complement strand
TCACTCATTAGTATCCCTACGCTGCCGCACTCTGAGGCTGACTGTCAACCAAAGCAAGGAGACAGTTTAATGATCCTGTGAGCGTTTTTTCGCTCTAATCCCAACTTATCAATACACTAGTCGCTGGCGGTAAGCCGATCTGAGTGATGTGACAGACTAAGGATTTACTAATTCTATGAAGTTGAGCGTGGCGAGCACACTCATCGCGAGCATCATCGTGTCGGTCGTGTACCTAAGCGCAGAGTTGGCCTTAGGTCCCGACCATTGGCATCTACAGATTGAGAGCGCCTCCGCGCGGCCTTCAAGAGGCATCTTTGGAGATGGCGCCACGAGTGCTGCGTCCAATAATCAACTCACAGATCTAGCGCTACTTAACCGCTCAATCATCCATATCAAGGAGAACTACGTCGATCCCTCTCGCGTCAACGAGCGGAAGATGGTGGCCGCCGCCCTTCTTTCGGTTCAAGAGCAGCTAGACGAAGTCCTCATCAGGGTCAGCCCGGCGGACCCCGCAAAGAGCCCAGAGACGGTCGTCGTTCGAGTTGGTGCTGCAAGCCAGAGTTTTGATCTGACTGATGTCACCAACCTCTGGACGCTATGTTTCAAATTGAAAGATGTGTTCCGCTTCGTCGTTGGTGAGCTCAAGACCATCCCAAAGCCACGTGAGGTCGAATACGCCGCGATCAACGGGCTGCTCTCCACCCTGGACCCACACAGCGTTTTGCTCCGGCCTGCTGAATATCGGGAAATGAAGCTCAGCACGGACGGAAATTTTGGTGGGCTTGGAATCGTAATTCAACTTCAAGATGACGCACTCACCATCGTTCGAACCATTGATAAGACTCCGGCCGAGGCGGCTGGGCTAAGAGCGGGTGACCGCCTGTATCAAATCGGTTTGGACAGTACGGTAAACATGAGTCTTGATGAAGCCGTAGGACTATTGCGAGGTCGTGAGGGATCTCTAGCTGAGATCTGGGTGGAGCGAAAAGGCTGGACGCGACCCAAGAGATTTCTGATTCGACGCGCCTGGATTAAGGTCAAGAGCGTCCACCAGCGTTTACTGGGAAAACGCGTTGGCATCATCAAGATCGACCATTTCCAACATACAACAAATGACGAATTGAGAGCGGCGATCAAGACGCTGCGGAGAAAAGCTCGAGGACGACTCAAAGGTATTGTCCTCGACCTTAGAGGCAACCCGGGTGGACTCCTTACTCAGGCCGTGCAGGTCGCGGACACCTTCATCACATCTGGACCAATCGTCACGACCGTCGGCTATGGGGATAAGATGAGGGAGCCCCGAATGGCGACCCGCGCGAGTACCGAGGCCAATCTACCCATTGCGGTCTTGATCGATCCGTCTAGCGCGAGCGCGAGTGAAATCGTCGCTGGCGCTCTCAAGAATCACAATCGGGCTGTATTGATCGGCCAGAGAAGCTTCGGCAAAGGGTCTGTGCAGGTTCTGTATAGCAACCGGGATGAGTCGGCCTTAAAGCTCACGATCGCACAATATCTAACGCCGGGAGATCTGAGTATCCAATCCGTTGGGATTACTCCGGATATTGAGACGAGCGCCGTGCTCATCAAGGACGATGACATCGATGTAATTATGCCGGAGGCCCGGGGGGAAGACACGCTTCCGTCGCACTTAGATAAGATGCGCGACCACGCATCTAAAGACGCGCAGCCAACGTATACGCTCCAATATCTCCAGGACCCAGACCTTCAAGAGCGGATCTCCAAGCAACCAAACAAACTGCTCACCGACTTCGAGATCTCTCTGGCGCAACGTTTTCTGCTACAGGCTAAGACAAACTCGCGGGATATTATCCTTCGCGATTCGGCGAGCTTCATCCAATCCACAGCAAAAAGGGCCAATACAGAGGTTCAGAGAGCGCTCAGCAACCGTGGCATCGATTGGAAAGTGAGCGAGTCGAAAGGGACGGGCACCCCTCGTGGGCAAGTCACGGTGACGACCAATCTAAGACAGGGCGTCGTCAACGCAGGTGAAGCTCTGAAGATAACGGTCAAAGTTAGAAATGACGGAGACGCAGCCTTTGAGAGAATGTACGGCCTGACCCAATGCGATGATGCACAGTTCGATGATCGAGAGTTTGTCTTTGGCCGAGTCGAGCCAGGAAAACAGAGATCTTGGTCGATGAGCTTTCCTATAGACGAGAGCACCCTAGAGCGAGAGAACGTGCTCCGAATAGCCATCAGAAGTGAAGCAGGTGATGGTCCGGTGGTGACCCCGATCGTCTTCCGTATCAATCCTGTGCCCGCACCAGCTTTCGTCTTTGCGTACCACATCGATGACTCCAAGGATGGAAACGGCGATGGCCTACTCCAGCTAGGCGAGACGGCAGAGTTGGTCGTGCGGACACGAAACGTAGGCGTCGGTGACAGCCGTGGGTTTCTAGGGGTACTTCGTAACGACGCGGACGCCGAGGAGCGGTCAGTGTTTATCGAGCTGGGTCGCATCAATCAAGATCCCTTGAAGGTGGATCATGAGCAGACGCTTCGGTTTCGATTCTCTGTAAAAGAGTTCTCCAAGGGCGTCGCGAAGCTTCTCCTCACCACCTACGACCCAAAGCTACGCTGGGGAACGACGAACCCGCTGACTCTTCACCTCGTCAACGAGGCTTTTCGGCTTGATCCAAAACCGATCTCTGTCCGCGGGAGAAAGGACAGGTTCAACGTATACGCACACCCCACAGACACGACGAAAGTCATAGGTGTAGCGAGCGGTGTACTCAGGGTCCGTTCCGGCGTCTCCGGCTGGTATAGAGTACCGGTCGATGAAGATGTCTTTGGATGGGTTCGAACATCGGATGTGGTCGCAGCACCTGATGGCCTGGGAGATGTAGTAGACACCCGGTTAAGCGCACCCTTTAGCATTGAAATTAAGGGGGACACGCTTCCCCTCTCCGTTAAGTCTGATCACCTCACGGTCGTCGGAAGCGCCCATGGTAAAACGCCGATAAGAGATGTCAGGGTGTATGCAAACGGAAAGAAAATTCACTATGGATCGGCGAGCACCGAGGAATCGAAGAGGCGGCTGAGATTTACGGCGCGAGTCCCTCTCGAAAAGGAGACAACTCGAGTGACGATTGTCGTCCGCGGTAGCCAAGAAGAGGTTCAAAGGCGGATGTTCGTTGTCAGAAAGGACTCAGAAAAATGAATCCTGGTTTGGTTGGAGCGATCACCATGGCTGTCGCTGTCGGCATGGGTGCTTTTGGTGCCCATGGACTCAAGACGATTCTGACGTCCGAAGCGCTCAATTGGTGGGAGGTCGCCGTGAGATACCAAGTCTGGCATGCGTTGGGCCTCGTAGCGATTGGTGTGCTTGGCGATCGGATGGAACAGTCCTGGCTGAATCGTTCCGCGTGGCTCTTTTTCATGGGTGTATTGCTCTTCTCCGGCAGCCTCTATTGTCTCGCTTTGACTCAAGTCAGAGGACTCGGAGCCGTGACCCCCTTCGGTGGGTTGAGCTTTATCTGTGGGTGGGTTTGCTTAGCGCTTGCATTCATCAAACGCTCAGAGTCACATCCACAGGAGACATCGCACTAGTGTTCACGGCGCTGCTTCGCGAAAGAGAGAAGGAATGAGCCGGCGGATTAATCTGGAATATTCATCGTACGAGCTAAGCAATGGTCTGAAGGTCTACGTCCAACCGGACCACCGTTCTCCCGTCATCAGTTACCAGACATGGGTTGGGGCAGGTAGCGCCAATGACCCAAGTCACCGAACCGGGATGGCGCATCTTTTTGAGCATCTGATGTTCAAAGGAACGCAGCGGATGCCGGAGGGTGAGTTTGACCGTCGAATTGAAGAGATGGGCGGACGTACCAACGCCGCGACCTGGCTCGATTGGACACAATTCTACGTCGACACACCATCCAGATGCTTTGAGACAGTGTTGGGGCTTGAGTTCGATCGCATCGCGAACTTGACCATTGATCCCGAGAGCCTGGAGACAGAGCGAGAAGTCATTCTCAACGAACGAGGCGAGCGGGTTGATGATGATCCCGATGGGCTTATGGCGGAACGACTCTGGCACATGGCCTTCGGCGACCACCCCTATGGCCAACCCACAATCGGCTGGCAAGAGCACATCGAATCGATCACGGTACAAGATTGCCACGACTTTTACCGAAGCTGGTACAGGCCAGAACAGATCATGATCGTGGTCGCCGGGGACATTGAGCCAGACATCGCCTTTAGAGCCATCGATGATACGTACTCTCAACTCGAGAGGAGACAAGATACGGTCCCTGACCTCACTGACCCCGTTCATCCGAAGCACCACAAGTCAGACAAAGTCGCTATCACTACGGGAGGAGAACGAGTCCTGATCGGTCTTCAAGCGCCACCAGGCACCGAGGCTGACAGCCCCACACTCGAGGTGCTCAACGAAATTCTATTTGCCGGCGACTCGTCACACATGGAGCGAACTCTCGTGACCGAGAGCGAAGTCGCGGCTGCGGTCTATGGCTTCGTTCCAACCTTGTGCAAAGCCAGCCTGTACGAGGTTGGAATAGACTGCCGACCCGGTCGTACTGCCAATGAGGCCCTCGCCATCTTCGACGGGGTTCTAGAAGAGGTTAGCTTAAATGGGCTCACTGAGAAGGACCTACTCAAGGCGCGTAATCGCATCGAGACTCGTCTCTATCGAGAGCTGCAGACAGCTCAAAGTCGAGCTCAAGCGCTCGGTTATTGGGGCGTCGTCGCAGGAAATCCTGGACACATTTTCGAGCGAGCTGAGCGATTAGGGCAAGTCGGACTTGATGACCTTCATAGCTCCATTAATCGCTATCTCCAACAAGGGGCGCGCGTCGTCGTTCAGGGGACGCCGGTTGGCGGTGAGGCACAATGAGCGCCTGGCCGATCAACGTCGCCGTCGCGGATGACGCCCTCCCAATCGCACACCTGACTCTCGCCTTTGCCTCGTGTCCTGTGTTTGATCCACCGGGCAAGGAGGGACTCTCGTGTCTGACCAACCGGCTGGTCTGTCGAGGAACTCAGCGACTTGATTACGCAAGTCTCTCAGATGCCGTCGAGTCCCTTGGGAGCGAACTGCTCACGTCCACTCAACGCAGCACTGTGACAATCGGCGGCACGGTCCTGACTCGACATATCGAACCGTTCCTTCAGCTGCTGGGCGATGTTGTTTGTACCCCGCGATTCGACCCCATCGAGTTGGAGAAGGTGCGCAGAGAGATTCTGACAGAGCAGAGTCTTCTCCTTGATGATGACAATCAGCTCGCTCGATACTGGCTGAGGAGACACCTCTTTGATGATTCACGCGTAGGCAACGCCACAATTGGAGAGCGTCGATCGGTTCAGGCCCTATCTCTGGCCGATGTACAAGCCTGTCACGAAGAAAATTATGTTTCAGAGCGACTCGTTGTCGGTTCCAGCGGTCAACTCAAAACAGACGACTTTCAATCAGGCCTGAGTAATCTAGTGGATCGCTTGCCGAGTCGAGTCGAGCGGACCTGGCTCAAACCAGACGTAAGCCTAATTAAAGGCCGAAGAGTCCTACTCATAGACAAACCGGAGCGAGTACAGAGCCAGATCATGATCGGTCGATCACTCGGGGAGATTACTGAGCCGGAATACTTCTCTCTCAAGGTTGCTACGTCCAGTTTCGGTGGGACCTTCACGAGCCGTCTCATGCAAGAGGTTCGAGTTAAGAGAGGCCTAAGCTATGGCGCTCACGCATGGCTCAGTGAAGAGAGAAACGCGAATGTCTATCTCCTGGGCGCAAGCACGGACTCAGACCGAACTGTGGAAACATTAAGGGTGCTCTTAGATGAGTTTGAGCGATTTTCTGTAGGGGGCCTATCTGACGACGAGATCAACTTCGCGCGACTCTATCTACTCAACGGATACCCGTTCACTATCGAGACAGCCTCTCAAGAGGCGTCGAATCGCCTCAGAGCTAGACTCGCAGGGTGGCCAAGTGGTCAACAGGAGCGGTGGCGAGACTATCTAGAGTCTCGCCATGAAGCAGAGACGAATATCGCGGTTCGCTCACATCTCTCGGCGGAAAATTGTGCGGTGGCTATCGTGTGCACCGTCACTCCGGAGCTGGAGCGTCAAGTGGCTAACTTGGAGGGGATAGTAGACGTCCAGACGGTCTCGTATAAAGACCATCTGGACTTCTGAACTTACTTCTTGGCGGGCTTCGCTGCTGCAGGCTTCGCGCCCTTACCCGCAGCAGGCTTCGCGTCCTTGGCCGCAGCCGGAGCCGCCTTTGCACCCTTGGCCGCAGCTTTCTTAGCCGCCTCTTC
>CALELH010000649.1 GCA_937902595.1 uncultured Myxococcales bacterium | reverse complement strand
GACGTGATGATCACGGCGATGGTTATGTAGGCATCGATAGTCATATCTGTCCTGCTCCCTTGCGAGCATTGGACAGTCTGAATCGCCTCAGGGCAACTTTATGGAATATGATGACGGTGGCATCGGCCCGAGGCTCAGTCGCAGCCATGGTGTGAGCAGGCTGGATCAATAGGGATCTCAATCTGTGTAATTCGGCCTGCCAGTGCGTCGAAATGCATGAGGCGGCCCTTGGCTACACTGCCGATCCCGAGAATATACTTAATGGCTTCCAGCGCCTGTAGTGAACCGATAATCCCGGGCAATATCCCCAACACTCCAGCTTCTGCGCAGGATGGGGCGACCTCAGGGGGCGGTGGGGATGGCTGAAAGCATCTATAGCAAGGGCCCTGAATATCAAAAAACGACACCTGGCCTTCAAACTGGAACACCGCAGCGTAGATATAAGGCTTCCCTAGGCGACGGGCTGTATCACTCAGCACATAGCGGGCTTCAAAGTTGTCGGTGCCGTCGATGACGAGATCATACTGCTCGATTAAGCCTCTGGCGTTCGCGGCCTCCAGTCGTGCTTGGTGGGGAATGACCTTAATGTCACTGTTCAACGCTCTCAAGCGCGCGGCCCCCGAGGCGACTTTCGGCCAGCCTATGGACTCTTCTGAGTGCAAGACCTGCCTCTGAAGGTTACTTCGATCGACGGTGTCGTGGTCCGCGATACCGATGGTTCCGACCCCAGCGGCGGCCAGATAAAGTGCAGCGGGCGACCCTAAGCCACCGGCCCCAACCAAGAGCACCTTGGCCTGTAGGAGGGCCCCCTGCCCCGCTGGGCCTACGTCGGGCATAGCGAGATGCCGAGCATAGCGGTCAGGGTCCGCCAGTGTCTCTGGGGACTCGACAGGCAGCCCCTTGGCTTTCCAGGCATCAAAGCCTCCCGTGAGCGATTCGACGGAGGTGTAACCAGATCTTATTAGCCCGTCTGCGGCCAAGAGTGACCGGGTTCCAGAACCACAGATGAGGATGATGGGGGTGCTTGTGTCCGGTACCAACTGCGCAACCTGCAGTTCGAGGGTGTCTCGCGGGACCGCCAAAGCGCCTTGCGGCGTGCCGCTGCGCAGCTCTCCAGGGGTCCTGATGTCGATCAAAATTACCCCTTGGGTGCTCCTTGTGTAGGCGTCCTCCGGAGCACTTTGGGCAATTTGTAGGCGTAGTGTGTCGAGCCAAGTCATGGACAGTCAATCGTGGTTCCGCTGACTGGGATCTACCACGAAATTGAGTGGAACTCAGGCGAAGAGGTCCTAAAACCCACTGAGGCGGTGGACAGCGTCGCCGCCCACCGCCTCTCGAAGAAGGTTCCTGCCTAAGGACTAGAAGTGAAAGGTCCCCGTCATGCCTACCTGGGCTCGACCTAACTGTCCCATTGTGCCTACGCTCGCAGCTCGCGCGGCCAGGTCACGCTCCTCATGGTCTGGATACAACGCTAGGTCAGCTGCCACGCCGAGGGCAAAGCCTTCGGTAACGCGATACTGAAGACCTGCCTCTGTAAAGACCGCCCAGGTGCTGCTGTCGAGGATGGCGTTAGGCTGGCCCTGAGTATCGTTAACGGTGGCCTCATCCAGCGTCTGACCCAAACCTGCTTGCGCTACCACTCTGAAACGGTCCGTGATGGGCAGATACACGCGACCACCGATGGCCCACTCCTGTTGACTGTGTTCCACGCTGGTTGGATTTGAGCCTTCGCCAATATAGCTGAAGCCCGCCTGCCCGAGGCGAGCGATGGCGTAATAGGCTGGTGACTGTCCGGGCACTCGTCCGCCTAGACCGAAGGTGAATCCCACCGCCGTTCCAGGCTCAAGTTCGGCATCTACGCCCGCGTCGGTTGCAGCACCGCCCGTCACTTCGAATATGAAGTGGTTTTCAGCCATGCTTGCGCCAGTCATCAGCATCAGCAGTACACCCGACATGGCGGCTGTTCGAGAAGCTAATCTAAACATCATCTCTCCTTCTAAGTCTTGGTGTCTGAGACACCGGTTACAGAGAGTTCCGACGGGGGGGTGATGGTTCTGTTCAATCGTCTGCCAAAGAACTTTGCATTACTGCCCCGTCTGGGTGGCGTCGTGGGGATGGGTCTGACACAATCCCCCCGTGAATTACTGCCTCCCCGACGTGCTCAGCGTAGTCACCCCGTTGGTGTCGACAGCTGGTGAACTCCTTCGCGACGAGTTCTTTAGGCCCGGTGGTCTCCGGATGGACGGAGCAGACGCGATTATCGACCTAGAGGTAGAGCGTTATCTGAGGGATGAGATCACGCGTCTCTATCCGGAGATGGGCTTTCGGGCAGAAGAAGAGCCAGAGCTGAACCGAGAGCCTCACCCAGGGGGTGATCTACTTTGGTTGCTGGACCCCCACGATGGGACAAAGGCTGCATCAAAGGGTTATCGAGGTGCGAGCGTATCCTTAGCCCTGGTTAAAGCGGGGACGCCAATTCTCGGTTTGGTGTATGCCTACGCGCCCCAGATGGGGGGCGGAGACCTCATCACCTGGGCGGAGGGGCTGCCGGCTGTCCAGCGTAACGGACAGTCCGTGTCCAGAAACGAACGGGAGGTCAAGATCGCCTTGGTGTCGAAGCACGCCGACCGCCAGGCTCTCTCATATATCGAAGCTTTGGATGGCATGGGGTACCTCACCAGCCCTGGCATCGCGTACCGATTGGCCCGAGTCGCCG
>CALELH010000648.1 GCA_937902595.1 uncultured Myxococcales bacterium | reverse complement strand
GACGGAAGTCAGTCATGAGTTGCTGGAAAGCTTTCCGAGACATCATCTGTACATAGTAGTGCAGTGAACGATCATATAGGAAGGAGTCGGGATTCTCAACCCATCGGACAAGGTGTTGCACCATGATATCGGCCATGTTGCTTCCCTTGCATGCCTCGGTCCACCAGGGTGTTCACCGCGGTCACATGCCGCCTCAGAGACGCGTACACGGCGGCCTTAAACGCCTCGGGGTCGCTGGCCATCAGGGCGTTGGAGTCGTCCAGGCTCATCCCCGCCGGGTAGTAGCCACCGGAGAAGGGGATGTGCAGGCTCGTCTGGTCGCTGCCGAGCTCGATGTTCGTGTCCGTCGCCACGAAGTGCTCTAGCAGGTCTACGACGTTGCCCTGGTACGCGATGGACACCGCCTCACCGGCGCTGCGGGCTGCCTGAAGCCGGGTCGTGAGGGCGTCGAGATCGGTCTCAAGCTCATCGACCCAGCCCTGGGCGTGACGCTTGGTCGCCGCTTCGGGGTTGACCTCGGCGACGACGCAGATGGCGCCCGCGATGACCGCGGCCTTAGCTTGGGCGCCGCTCATACCCCCCAGCCCCGCCGTGACGAAGACCTTCCCCTTAAGCCCATCTTCTCCGTCGGTGCCCAGGTAGAGTCGGCCGGCGTTGAGCACGGTGATGGTGGTCCCATGGACGATGCCCTGGGGACCGATATACATGAAGCTCCCGGCCGTCATCTGTCCGTAGCTGCTGACGCCTAGGGCGGCCATGCGGGTGTAGTCATCACCCGATGAGTAATTGGGGATGACCATGCCGTTCGTGACGATGACTCGAGGCGCATCTCTGTGAGATGGGAACAGCCCGAGGGGGTGTCCCGAGTACATGACCAGGGTCTGGTCATCGGTCATCTCGGAGAGGTACTTCATGGCCAGGCGGTACTGGGCCCAGTTCTGAAAGACCGCGCCGTTGCCGCCGTAGGTCACCAGCTCGTAGGGGTGCTGGGCCACGGCGGGATCCAGGTTGTTATGGATCATGTGCATGATGGCGGCGGCCTGGGTAGAGCGCGCTGGGTACTCCGAAATCGGCCGAGCGTAGAGCGCGTAATCCGGGCGGTATCGATACATGTAGATCCGGCCTCGCTCTTTCAGCTCGGCGGCGAACTCAGGCGCGAGGGTTCCGTGCTGACTCGCCGGGAAATAGCGGAGCGCGTTGGCCAGGGCGAGGCGCTGCTCTTCGGTGCTGAGCAAGAGGGCCCGCTCCGGCGCGCGGGAGATCGCGGGGTCGTCGATGGGTGGTTCTGGGATCTCCGGGGGGATCCCCTCTCGAATGGCTGCGGCGAACCCGTCGTTCATAGCGTCCTCCAATCAATCACTCGTCGCTATCAGGGCTGTGCCGCGAAGGCAACACCCGTCATGCTCCACCCATGCGTTCATAGACCTCTTGGGGGAGCGTCTCCGCGGCGGTCGCGCAGTCTGCGAGACTCACACCTGCGACCCCATTACCCAAGACGAAGAGGCCCCGATGCTCTGCGAGCGCGGCCTTCGCCCTCTGCACTCTGTCCAAGTGACCCATGGTGTACTGAGGGATCCCTTGAGGCCAACGGACGATGCGCTGAAAGCTTGGCTGGGTCAGGTCACATCCAAAGGCGGCGCTGAGCTCCGCGCTGACCGTAGAGATTAAGGCCTCATCGTCCAGCTCGATGAGCTCGGGGCGATGGGCGCCTCCAACGATGGTGCGCAGCAGCACTTGACCATCAGGCGCGCGCTCAGCGAACAAGGTGCTCGACCACAGAACTCCCAAGATGTCTCTCTTCTCCATAGAGGGGACGAGGAAGCCGAATCCATCGAGGGGACGGCTCAACGCGTCTTCGGGGAAGCCCAGCGCGACGACGGCGGCGGGCGCGTACTCAATGTCCTCAAGGGGGGCCGCAGCGCCCCTTGAGAAGGGCGAGACCAAGCGAGCAGTGACCGGCGTCGGGGTCGCGAAGACGACGCCATCAACGAGCAGTGGGTCGCCCCCTTGAGCGTTGACCCGCCATCGGCCACCTTCGGCTTGGACGACCGACTCGACGGACCGACCCGTCTGCACGGCGTCGCTCTCCATACTCTCTACGCAGCCCACCACCAGGTCTTGGAGGCCGCCCTTGAAGCTTGAGAGCCGGCCGCTCGGTCCGCTCGGACCTCCACTGTTCTCCCTGCGCAGAGCGCGAAGCCCCTTGAAGAGACCACCAAACTCTCGCTCCAAGCGAGCCATCTTGGGGAACGCGGCAGGGAGGCTCAGGGCCCGAGAGTCGCCGGCGAAGATACCCGTGACCATCGCGTCGACGAGCCGCTCGGCGGCCTCGAGCCCGATGCGACGGCGCGCGAAATCGAAGATGGACTCATCCCCGCCCTCTGAACGGGCGCGGACGAAGTACTCCATCAGCACCCTTAAGCGACCACGGATGGAGAGGATGTCGCTGGACAGAAACGCCGGAGGGCTCGCGGGCACAGGCTTGAGCTGACCGTCTACGAAGAGGAAGCGGTCCTTAGCGACCTCTGAGGCAGGGAGAATGCGTCCCCCTAGGCCCACGTCTCGCGCGAGCCTCACGACGGACAGGCGGCTGTCTAAGAAGCCATTGGGCCCATGCTCTACCAGGAAGCCTTCGCGGCGCTCGGAGCGTATCTTTCCGCCCGCGGTCGACTCGGATTCGAGGACGACGGCGTCGATCCCTGCCCGTCGCAGACGGTAGGCTGCTGAGAGACCGCTGATGCCGCCGCCGACGACGGCGATCTTCATTGGCCTCGGCTCCTACGCAGACCAGAGGTGTTCTGAACGTACTCGACGAGTCGCTTCACGTTATCGACCGGGGTGTATTGATAGATCCCGTGGCCTAGATTAAAGACGTGACCTGTCCCGTCACCGGCTGCGTCGAGCACCCGGTCGATGGCGGGCGCGAGCTGCGACCACGGCGCCAAGAGTCGGCCGGGGTCTAGGTTCCCTTGCAGAGTCACTCCTGGTCCGACCTTCTCACGTGCCTGAGCCAGAGAGAGGGTCCAATCGACGCCGACGACGTCAGCGCCTGTCTCTGCCACCAGATTCAGATAGTTGCCCGTCCCCTTGGGAAACACGATGACCGGTACGCCAGGCCGGCGCACGGCGTCTACGATGCGCTTGGTGTACGCGAGACCCCAGACCGCGTAGTCCTCTGGGTCGAGGCAACCAGCCCAACTGTCGAAGATCTGCACAGCGCGCGCGCCGTTGTCCATCTGCAGCTTCAGGAGATCGATGGTGACCTGAGCGAGATGGTCAAAGAGCCTCCGCGCCGCTTCTGGCTCCTGATGGAGGAAGGCCTTCGTCTTCATGAACTGCTTGGAAGACCCGCCCTCGATGAGGTAACTGGCCAGCGTGAAGGGCGCGCCGGCGAAGCCGATGAGCGGCACGTTCTCGGGCAGCGCGGCGGCGGTGACCCGCACCGCCTCTCCTACATAGGCGAGGGCGTCCGTCGCGTCGACGGGGCGCAACCGATCCACATCGGCGGCCGAGTTGATCGGCTGATGGACGACCGGACCCTTATTCTTGACGAACTCGACGTCAAACCCTGAGGGGGGCAAGGTCACCAACAGGTCTGAGAAGATGATCGCGGCGTCGAGGCCAAAGGCGTCGATGGGTTGCAGCGTCACCTCGCAGCAGAGCTCCGGTGTCTTGCACAGCGTCCAGAAGTCGACGTTGGCGCGGATTGCGCGATATTCGGCCATATAGCGACCCGCCTGCCGCATCAACCAAATGGGGGTACGTGGGGTTGGCTTGCCGAAGCACGCGTCGATAAATAAGGAGTCTGTGGTCATCATTCCTCTCAGATGTTCGCGAATTGTCACCCGCTTTAGGTGCGCTTCGTTTAAGCTCCTTCTCATCAAAGTGGAAGAAGACTCAGGAGGGCATCATGGCTGAGCGCAAGCACAACTTCAACGCAGGACCGACGGCGATACCTCTCTCGGTGCTGAAAACCATCGAGAGTCAGATCGTTGACTTCGATGAAAACGGGGTGAGTCTCATCGAGATGAGTCACAGAACCCCGGAGTTTGATGCGGTGATCGTGGGGGCGAAGCAGGCGCTGACAGACCTCTACCAGATCCCAGACACCCACGAGGTCATGTTCCTTCAAGGGGGCGCCGCTATGCAGTTCGCCATGGTGCCTCTCAACCTTGGCTCGGGTGGTGCCTATATCAACACAGGGACCTGGTCGACTCGCGCTGTCGCCGAGGCTCAGGTCGTCGGTGAGGCGACGGAGCTGTGGTCAGGCGCTGACATCAAGTTTAATCACGTGCCCACCGCAGCGGAGTGGGGCGCGCTCCCAGCGGACACCGACTACTTCCACTACACCAGCAATAACACCATTTATGGCACCCAGTTCCACGGGGTACCTGATGTTGATGTGCCCTTGGTATCGGATATGTCGAGTGACTTCATCTCTCGACCCTTAGACGTCTCAAAGTTTGACCTCATCTATGCGGGGGCGCAGAAGAACGCGGGGCCCTCAGGGGTCACGATCCTCATCATCAAGAAGAGCATCAGCCGGTCGTTCACGGGTCGGGCCGACACGCCTAAGATCATGAGGTATGTCACTCAAGCTGAGAAGGACTCAATGTATAACACCCCGAACACATTCGGTATTTGGGTGGTTAAACTGGTCGCGGAG
>CALELH010000647.1 GCA_937902595.1 uncultured Myxococcales bacterium | reverse complement strand
GCTTGTCCCCCTCGTCTCTGTCACCTCGGCCAAAACACCCTGGGTCATCAGGATAATCGGTCAGGCCATCCATATCGTCATCATTGCCATTGGCGCATGAAGGCGGAGTCCGTGGATCCGACTCATCGTCGTCACCGGCGGCGCTGCAACCAAGCTCAGCGGGAAAGTCGATGACGCCATCTTCATCATTATCGACTCGGTCAGAGCACTGGGGCGACTCATCCTCACTCGCCCGCTCAGTCATATCTGCGACCGACGCACAGCCTGGATCTTGCTCATCCACATATCCGTTACGGTCATTGTCTACGCCATCTGCGCATTCAGGTGGTTGTGGAGGATTTCGTTCATCGTTATCGCTGTAGGAACCGCAGCCTGGATCCGCAGGATAATCCGTCAGACCGTCCTCATCATTATCGAGGCCATCGGCGCATTGCCGCTGTCGCTCGTCATTGTCGACAGCGTTCTCACAGCCAGGGTCATCCAAATCGATGAGGCCGTCCCCGTCATTGTCCTCATTATCTGAACACTCCGGTGCGCCCAGATAGACATCTGGACCCGCGTCTGACGGCGCCATCTCGGCCCCCGCACCGCCCATGCCACCTGAAGCTCCCTCACCACCAGTTCCACCAGCAGCTCCTTCGTTACCTCCATCACCACCACAGCCAATAAGTGCCACCGCGACAACCAAGACTACGAATACAAATAGGCGCTTCATCTTTTCTCCCTTACAGCGCGGGAACACCCCGGTCACACCGTCTCACTTCGCCACGCTTAAAACGCCGCCAACCATACAGCAGACTGACGCATTGGGTCTACGCTTTGCCGACGAGTTTTTGTCTAAGACATCGTGTCAGCGGCAGCCTGGCCGGCAATGACTACATCGATGGAGCTCTACACTTGATGACTACAGATGACTCAGCTGTGTGGACATGGCTGTCCGGAGCGACCTCCCGTTCTGAGCCTCTGCCAGCAATAGAAGCGACGACTCACGAGTCAACCAGTAGAAGTTCGAGGCGGTTCAGTATAGTATGCCGCCCCTTACAAGAGTGGATTGCACATGCCTTATTGGGTCTCTATCGCTGGTCTATCGCTGCTAGCGCTGATGTGGCTACGAACGCTGATCAGTCTTTTACGTGACGAAGACTTGCCCGCAGAGTGGACGCTCAATGAGGATACGCCACCGGATCCCGTCGATGGATTGTACCCAAGCCTCTCTGTGATCATCCCAGCGCGTAATGAAGAAGACAACATCGAATCCTGCGTTCGTTCAGCAATGAACCTCGATTGGCCTGGTGCACTGGAGGTCGTCGTACTTGATGACCGCTCTACCGACGGAACAGGCTCAGTTCTCGCCGCCCTTGAGACCGAATTCCCAGAGCTCAAGGTCATCCAAGGGCGTGACCCAACGGACGGTTGGCTCGGAAAACCACACGCGCTTCATATCGCTCAGGCAGCCGCGACCGGAGAATGGCTGTGGTTCGTAGACGCAGACGTTGTCCTGAACCCTCAGGGCGCGAGGCGGCTGATCGGACGTACGGTCCTTCAAGACGCTGAGATGAGCAGCGCGCTCGGTCGCTTGGACACCGTGTCATTCTGGGAGAGGGTGATTCAAACTCGACTCGGCGCGCTTATCGCTGGCGGAAACCCGCTGGTTGAGGTCAACGACGCTGAGCACGAACGCGCTCTGGCAAACGGGCAATGCCTGCTCTTTCGAAGAGACGCATATGACCGCCTCGGCGGTCACGAGGCAATCAAAGGGAGCGTCTTGGACGATGTTGACTTCGCCAAGCGCGCCAAGGCAGAAGGTGTAAGTTACCGACTGTTCTACGGGCCCGGTGTCTTCAGTTGCCGTATGTACAGGGGCCTGAATGAGATATGGCACGGATGGTCAAAGAACCTCTTCCCCGCCCTCGATTACAGCCTCATCGCGACAGCGATCATCACGGCGCTTCTCTTCGCCGGAACGGTTCTGCCCTTCGTCTTACTCGCAAAGAACGCCTGGCTACACGCCACTGGCACCGCCGTAGCACCCGCCATCCTATGGCTGGAGGTCTTTATTTGCGCGTTAATCTTCATCGTCGATGCCGTCGGCCACAAGGTCCGCGGCTATCGCTGGGGCCTCTTTTGGACATTTCCTATCGGGATGATGGCCATTATCATCCTGTTCTGGAACAGCGCTATCCGAATCACGACAGGGGCTGGGGCTGTTTGGAAAGGCCGCGTTGTCGAACAAGGCAGACCGCGTAAGACCGATGATTTAGAGAATTCTGGTTGAACCCCAAACTCGAGCACCTTAGGTTAGTTGGCTATGCGTTGGCACTTCATTGATAGAATAGACGAACTCATTCCCGGAGAGATGGCTCGAGGCCGTAAGGGCGTGGCCGGTAGCGAAGACTACTTCGCCGACCACTTCCCTGACTTCCCCGTCTTACCCGGCGTGATCCAGATCGAGGCTTTAGCTCAGCTTGCAGGTAAGCTGATCGAGGTCACCGTATTCACCCAGCAGAAGCGATGGGTATGGCCCATTCTGAGCATGGTGCGTAAGGCAAAATTCAGACGATTTGTGCGTCCCGGCGACCCTCTCATCCTCAAAGTAAAGCTTGACCAACTCCGAGATGAGTCAGCCGTCTGCAAGGTGTCCACTGAGGTCGATGGAAAGCGAATGTCAGAGGCCCAAATCGTCTTCGTATTTAATCCCGACAATCTGGACACAGACGCAGCTCAGGCTCGACTTGAGAAGCTGGAACGAACGAACTTGTCGATACTCTGGGACGGCTACGCTGACTGGGCTGCGGGCCCCGGCGCACCAGTTGAGGAATCATAGATGACTAAAGAAGTCGTCATCACCGGAATCGGGTGTGTGACACCACTTGGGGCGACCGTAGAGCGAACCTGGAGTGGTCTCATGGCAGGCCGGAGCGCGATCGCGCCCATCACTCGCTTCGACGCGAGTAAGTACCCCACGACCATCGCTGCAGAGGTCCGAGACCTCGCGCCGCCCAAGCTGACCGGCCGCATCGCCCGGTGGACCGATGACAAGAGTCGGTTCGCGATCACCGCCGTCGCTGAGGCCCTCGCCGACGCAGGGCTCGTCGACGGAGCTGTCGATCCTTACCGATTTGGTGTCTCCGTGGGCGCCGAAGTCAGTCGGCCAGGCATCAGTGACATAGCGACGAGCCTAAACCGCGTATTAACGGAAGGGCCCAAGCGCGCCTATCGAGCGACGGACCCCAAGGACTTCGCGGTCATGTCCGCCTTCTTTCCCGCGACGGTGGTCTCAGCATACGCAAACGCGCGAGGTCCCAATCTCACCACGAGCACCGCGTGTACGAGTAGCGCCCAGTCTATCGGCGATGCCCTCCGTATAATTCGGCGCGGAGACGCAGATGTCATGCTGGCCGGTGGGACGGACCGCCTCGTCGAGGAGCTGATGGTTATGGGGTTCTCCCTTTTAGGAGCGCTCTCCACGACCAACGAGGAGCCCTGGCGAGCGTCGCGCCCCTTTGACCGAACCCGCGACGGCTTCGTGCTGGGCGAAGGCGCAGGCTTCGTTGTTCTCGAGAGTGCGGACCACGCTCGGGCTCGTGGCGCCAGAGCGCGAGCGAGCCTACTTGGCTTCGGCGCCTCGGCGAACGCTTGGCGCGTCACAGACAGCCCACCGGATGGTCGAGGCGCTCGGAGATCCATGGAGAACGCCCTGCGTGACGCCCAACTCCGGCCGGACCAAATCAACTATATTAACGCCCACGGCACCAGTACTCAGCAGAATGATGCTTCGGAGACCGCTGGTATCCACGGCGCCTTTGGGGACTTTGCCCACTCCGTACCGGTCTCTTCTACGAAGTCCATGATGGGGCACCTCGTCGCTGCTTGTGGAGCGGTTGAGCTCATCACATGCATCAAGGCGATTGAGACGAACACCTTGCCGCCCACCATCAATTACGAAGTACCTGACCCTGCCTGCGACCTAGATTACGTCCCAAATGAGGCTCGGCCAGCACAAGTTGACGTGGCCATGACGAACGCCTTTGGCTTTGGAGGGAGCAACGGCACCCTTATTGTCGGTCGACCCAACTGATGACCGTTTTCGTGACCGGGGTGGGACTCGTCTGTCCTGCGGGCGTCGGCCTCATTCCATCTTTGGATAGGTTGAGCTCCGCACCGCCATCGGCGCAGCCGGATCCAGAAAAGGATCCAAACAGAGAGCTTCCTGCTCGGTATGAAGTGCCTCAGGACTTTAAGCCGAAGTCGTATATTGAGCGGCGCAAAGACCTAAAGTTGATGGCGCGAGCCAATCGTTTGGCCGTAGCGGCATCAGTGCTCGCCGCCCAAGAGGCGCAGTTCGAGGATCTTGACCACCAAGATACTGGCTTGTTCTTAGCCGTCGGCAGAGAGCCCGGAAATATGGACGATATTCTCCCGGCCGTCCGCCACAGTCATCGGAACCAAGAGATCGACTTGGGGCGATTGATCGACGAGGGCATGGGATGGATGAACCCACTCTCATCTCTAAAGACACTCCCGAATATGAGCCTGGCGCACGTAGGGATTCGGCTCAAGCTTAGAGGACCAGCCTGGACTCTGTGTAGCGAAGCAGACGCCGGACTTCAGATTCTAAAGGAGGCGGTCGAACGCATCGAATCGGGCGAGATTGAGCGGGCCGTCGTAGGCGGCGCAGATTGTCGCACAAGTTTTCCTGACAGGGTCTCGGCGAAGCGAGAGGGACAGGGAGACACCGTGGGAGAAGGCGCCGCGTTCTTCATCTTAGAATCAGCGGGCTCAGTCAACGCCCGAGGTATATCGCCCCTCGCACGCCTGGAGGTCAGCGAGCGTGCGGTTGAACCGGCACCATGTCCCTTTGGACACTGCGGCGCGGTGACACATCTGTTCAACGCGGCGCTGTCCATCGGCCGGAGGGCTGATTACCAGCTGGGCCGCGTCTGTATTACCGCCCCCGAAGCGACCAAGTCGGCTCCGGCCTTCATCGGTCAGCGTCGTCAAGCGGACGTCGCGATTACCGGCGTCGGCCTAGCGACGCCCTTGGGCCACGCATTCGATGACTTCAGCTCAAACCTACTCGGCGGGGTCAGCGCCGTCGCACCGATCCAGGCTTTTGGCGCCAAGAGCTTCCCGGTTAAGAACGCCTGCGAGGTCACGGGGTTCGATCCCATTAGAGACCTACCAGCGGCTCTATCGGACCGCATCGCAGGACAATCGGACAGGCGTGTGGAGCTTGGCCTGGTCGCGGCTTTACGGGCCCTAGCAGATGACGGTTCCACTCAAATAGACGAGCTCATCTACGGCACAGGTCTCTCAAGTGTCAGCTGTCGTGAACTGGAAGAGGACTGCGTCCCCTACCTCCTTAGCGACGGCACCTTCAACTATGAGGGGCTCGCTCGCGACGCGGCAGTCAAAGAGCGGCAAGCACCTCGGCGGCACCAGGTAGCTCGACTCACAACGCTGTTGCGCGACAGCGGCCATATTCGTCACGGAGCATGCCATTTCAGCGCATGCGCTGCCGCCGCTGCGGCCATCGGCCATGGTTTTGATCGGATCGCCCAAGGGCGCAGCGAGTCTGTTCTTGTCGGTGGATGCGATTCGATGGTGCACCCGTTTGGCCTCATACCATTCATCTTACTTGGCGCGACAAGCAGCGAGGTGAATCCTAACCTAGCTGGTCGTCCATTCGACGCCCATCGCGATGGTTTCGTGATGGGAGAGGCCGGTGTCTTCCTTAAACTTGAGCGAGGTGACAGCGCACGTGCCTCGGGTAAGAAGATCTATGGCTACGTTCAAGGTTGGGGGAGCAGCTGCGACGCACACAACGTCACGGCGCCACATCCAGAGGGATTGGGCGCAGAGCTCTCCATGCGTAGAGCCCTAAAGAGCGCCGGTCTCGACCCTCAAGAAGTAGATTATATTAATGCCCACGGTACGGGTACCAAGCTCAACGACGTCATCGAAGCTGCGGCCATCACCCGAATTTTCGGTTCCAATGGTCCTCCCGTAAGCAGTAGCAAAGGCCAATTTGGACATGCGATCGCCGCTGCTGGCGCGATTGAAGCCCTCGCTGCGTTGGCTGCGTTCTCGGGCGACCGACTCCCGCCAAACGCCCATCTGTCGACTCCAGACCCAGAGTTAGAGATAGACTTGGTGGAGCGCTCTGGCCGCGTAGCCTCGGCTCGCTCAGTCTTGAGTAACTCCTTTGGGTTCGGTGGGCAGAACGTGTCATTGCTCTTTGGTCACCCTGGAGGTGAAGAATGAAAACCGCCCTACTCTTTGCAGGCCAAGCGACTCAATACGTCGGAATGGGGCGTCTCCTCTTGGAGCGTTTCTCCGAAGCACAAGAGATCTTCACCCGAGCAGATGAGGCGCTGGGCGAGCCCTTGTCGAAGCTCATCCTAGAGGGACCCGAGGACCTCTTAACACAGACCGAAAACACTCAGCCGGCGGTCCTGACGGTCGCCTGCGCAGCGCACGCGGTGCTCGCAGCCCGAGGGTTTGTCCCGAGTGTCGTCGCCGGGCATTCTCTCGGGGAATATGGAGCGCTTGTCGCGGCAGGCTCCTTGGCCTTCGAGGACGCCGTCCGACTGACCCGGCGACGGGGCGAATACATGCAAGCTGCTGTACCCATCGGCGCGGGCGCTATGGCG